>NZ_CAUQCP010000002.1:0-90557 GCF_963516575.1 uncultured Streptococcus sp. | reverse complement strand
AGCATCCTTGGAACTTTTGACAGGGGTCGTGGCAGAGCATCTCTTTGATTTAAAATTAGAGCGTTTGGATTTGGTTAAAATCGGAAAACAAACAGAAAACAACTTTATCGGAGTCAACTCTGGCATTATGGACCAATTTGCTATCGGTATGGGTGCAGACCAACGTGCTATTTACTTAGATACTAACACTTTAGAGTATGACTTGGTGCCACTTGATTTGAAGGACAATGTCGTTGTTATCATGAACACTAACAAACGTCGTGAACTGGCGGATTCTAAATATAATGAACGCCGTGCTGAGTGTGAAAAAGCAGTGGAAGAGTTGCAAGTTGCCTTAGATATTCAGACCCTGGGTGAATTAGACGAGTGGGCCTTTGATCAATATAGCTACCTGATTAAAGATGAAAATCGTTTGAAACGTGCTCGCCATGCTGTGCTTGAGAACCAACGTACCCTCAAAGCTCAAGCAGCCCTTCAGGCAGGTGATTTGGAAACCTTTGGTCGTTTGATGAATGCTTCTCACGTTTCTCTGGAGCATGATTATGAAGTAACTGGCTTGGAATTGGATACTCTTGTTCACACAGCTTGGGATCAAGAAGGAGTTCTCGGTGCTCGCATGACAGGGGCAGGTTTTGGCGGATGTGCCATTGCCTTGGTGCAAAAAGACACTGTTGATGGCTTTAAGGAAGCTGTTGGAAAACACTACGAGGAAGTAGTTGGCTACGCTCCAAGCTTCTATATCGCCGAAGTTGCAGGTGGCACTCGCGTCCTTGACTAGTCAAAAGGAGGCTCTATTGTGACCTTAGTAGATAAATTTGTAACACATGTCATTGAAGAAAGTACCTTTGAGGAAATGGATCGAATCTACCTGACCAATCGTGTCTTGGCACGAGTGGGAGACGGTGTTTTGGAAGTTGAGACCGATCTGGATAAATTAATTGATCTCAAGGACCAGCTGGTTGAGGAAGCCGTTCGATTAGAGACGATTGAAGATAGTCAGACTGCGCGTGAAATTCTTGGTGCTGAACTAATGGACTTGGTGACCCCTTGTCCGAGTCAGGTCAATCGTGACTTCTGGGAAACCTATGCCCACTCTCCTGAGCAGGCGATAGAGGATTTTTATCAACTCAGCCAGAAAAATGACTACATCAAACTCAAGGCCATTGCTAAAAATATTGCTTATCGTGTTCCATCTGATTACGGTGAACTTGAAATTACCATCAACCTCTCTAAGCCTGAAAAGGATCCCAAAGAGATTGCGGCAGCCAAGTTGGTGCAAGCTAGTAATTATCCTCAGTGTCAGCTTTGTCTAGAGAATGAGGGCTACCATGGTCGAGTTAACCACCCAGCTCGCAGCAACCACCGTATTATCCGTTTTGAAATGGCTGGTCAGGAATGGGGCTTTCAGTATTCGCCCTATGCTTACTTTAATGAGCACTGTATCTTTTTAGATGGCCAACATCGTCCTATGGCCATTAGTCGTCAGAGTTTTGAAAGTCTGTTGGCTATCGTAGAGCAATTTCCAGGCTATTTTGCAGGCTCTAATGCCGACTTGCCAATCGTTGGTGGTTCTATCCTAACCCATGACCACTATCAGGGAGGCCGTCATGTATTCCCTATGGAATTGGCTCCCTTGCAAAAGACCTTCCGATTTGCAGGTTTTGAGCAGGTAAAGGCTGGAATTGTCAAGTGGCCTATGTCAGTGCTACGTTTGACTTCGGATTCCAAAGAAGATTTGATCAACTTAGCTGACAAGATTTTGCAGGAATGGCGCCAGTATTCAGATCCAAGGGTGCAAGTCTTGGCAGAAAGTAATGAAACACCACACCATACCATTACACCTATAGCCCGTAAACGAGATGGCCAGTTTGAGTTGGACTTGGTCTTGCGAGACAATCAAACATCAGCAGAACATCCTGATGGCATCTATCATCCTCACAAGGATGTCCAACATATCAAGAAGGAAAATATTGGCTTGATTGAGGTCATGGGCTTGGCAATCTTGCCACCACGTCTGAAAGCAGAAGTGGAGCAAGTCGCCAGCTATCTCGTGGGAGATGGGGATACAGTTGTCTCTTATCATCAGGAATGGGCAGACAAGCTCAAAGCCCAACATTCAGATTTAACGGATAAAGAAGAAGCCCTTGAAATCGTCAAGGACTCTGTGGGTGCTATCTTTGCGCGTGTACTTGAGGATGCAGGAGTCTACAAGCAGACAGAACAAGGGCAGACAGCCTTTATGCGCTTTGTGGAACAGGTCGGAATTTTGCCAGACTAGGAGCTTTATCCTTGCACAGTCCTATAAAAAGTAGTATTATAGTGTCGTTTGAACTATCAGGAGGAAACGATGAAAGATTTTCACTTTGATGCTATATCAGCTTTTGAAAATTATGAAATTAAAGAGATGAAAGATGGTCACGTTGTGGTGACGACAAAAGTAGTGAATTCGTCGCTCAACTACTATGGCAATGCCCATGGTGGCTATCTCTTTACTCTCTGTGACCAGATCAGCGGTTTGGTGGTCATATCTCTGGGGCTTGATGGAGTGACGCTCCAGTCTTCTATCAACTACCTTAAGGCAGGAAAACTTGATGATGTGCTGACTATTAAAGGAGAATGTGTCCATCAAGGTCGCACAACCTGTGTGGTGGATGTGGATATCACCAATCAAGAAGGCAGAAATGTCTGCAAAGCAACCTTTACCATGTTTGTTACAGGCCAGCGCTCAGAAGACAGACAGGTAAGGATATAGATAAACAAAAAAAGAGGTATCTGCCTCTCAGATTGAAGTAAAAGTCCATTTTGGACAATTTTCTTCAATCTTTTTTTGCTGGAAAAAAATAAAAAAATCTAAAAAACCATTCCATCGGTGTTTATACGAGTTCTCACTATATGGTATCCAATCTCCGTCAGGCAAATTAAGCAAATCCAAATAAATTTAAATGTAGCGACTATAATTCATTATAGGGAAAGAAATATAACTGAACAACTTTTGTATTAAAAATGATATAATAGCTTTTAGTATTAATAATAATAAGGAGAAGTATGAAAGGTTTATCATTATTTTCAAGTGCTGGAATTGGGGAGTATTTTCTTGCGAGAAATGGAATAGATATTATAGTTGCAAATGAACTTTTAGAAAAAAGAGCAAACCTTCATAAAGAACTTTATCCCCAATGTGAAATTGTTGTAGGTGATATTACTGATGAAATAATCTATAATAAAATAATTAAAGCAACAAAGAAACAAAAAATTGACTTTATTATTGCTTCACCACCTTGTCAAGGAATGAGTGTAGCTGGTAAAAATAGAAAATCTGAAGAGATGTCTTCAGATAATAGAAACTATCTTATATTATCAGTAATTGAAGCAATAAAGGATCTTAATCCTGATTATATCATTATTGAAAATGTTCCACTGTTATTGAAACTAGTATTGAAGTATAATAATGAGTATTTAAATATAGAAGAGATTCTTAGGAGAGAAGTTGGAGCTGAGTATAATATCATTTCAAAAATTTTTGACACGGCTGATTACGGAGTGCCACAACATAGAAAAAGAGCAATTATTCGTATGAGTAAGAAAGGAAAAGTATGGAATGAACCTCCGAAAAATGAACTTTATACTACTGTAGAAGAAGTAATAGGAGATTTGCCCTCTTTAGAGTCAGGTGAAAAATCCAATATTAAATGGCATTTTGCTCGTAAACATGATGATAGACAGGTTGAGTGGATGAAGCATACGCCAACTGGAAGTTCAGCATTTGACAACAAAATTTATTTCCCAAGAAAGAAGAGTGGGGAGCGTATTAAGGGCTTTAATTCAAGTTATAGGAGAATTAAATGGGACGAGCCATCTCCGACTATTACTATTAGAAATGATGCCATCAGTTCTCAAAGAAATGTCCACCCAGGAAGAAAAAATACAGATGGTACTTATTCCGATTCTAGGGTTATGACAATTTTAGAACTATTTAGATTGACTGGCTTACCAGATGATATTAACTTTCCTGAAGATACCTCGGAAATACTAATTAGACAAGTGTTAGGAGAGTGTGTACCCCCTCGCTTAATTGAAGTTTTAGTAAAGGAAATAATCGATGACAAAAATTAAAGCATTTTCTCTGTTTTCAAGTGCTGGAATTGGAGAATTGAATTTACATAAAGGTAACTTAGAATTTGTAGGTGCCAATGAGCTAATAAAGAAACGTGCTGACTGTTATAGTTTTTTCTACCCGAGAACAAAAATGTTTCAAGGAAGTATCACTGATGATGCATTGAAAAGTAAAATGATTAGTTTTTCAAAAAAACAGGAAGTAAAAGTGCTAATTGCTACCCCACCTTGTCAGGGTTTTAGTTCTGTAGGGAAAAACAAGCTACAAGAACATTTTGAAGTTGATCGTCGTAATTTTTTAGTTCTTGAAGTATTTGATTTTATTGAACAGCTTGACTTAGATTATATTTTGATTGAGAATGTACCAAGATTTTTAAAAATGTATTTTCCATACAATGGAGAACTATTACTTTTATCAGATATCCTTAGGTTAAAGTACTATCATAAATATAATATAGATATAGATATTTTAGATGCGAAATTTCTTGGTGTTGCACAGTCTAGGCCAAGAGCTATAATTAGACTGTGGAAGAAACATTTAAAATGGAATTTACCGAAGACAGAAGATATAATCCCTTTAAAAGAGGTGATTGGTCATCTTCCTTCTTTAGGCAATGGAGAAAAATCAAATATAAAATGGCACTACGTACCTAAAATTAGAGATAGCATTGAAGAGGCTTTGAAGCATACTGAGACAGGAACTAGTGCTATGAAAAATGAGGTTTATTATCCGAAAAAGGAAAATGGAGAAAAAATATCAGGGTTTCATAATACCTACAAGAGAATGAAATGGGATGAGCCTGCGCCAGCGCGTACGACTTATAGTGGGAGTGTTAGCTCGCATAATAATGTTCATCCAGGACGTAAACAATCTGATGGCACTTATTCTGATTCGCGGGTTTTATCTTTATTAGAAACATTTTTAGTTAGTTCGATATCACCGGATATCGAATTTCCTAAAGGTACTTCAGATACTTTTATTAGAACAATTATTGGAGAAGCTATTCCACCTAAAATGATGGAAAAGATTTGTTATCCAAGTGGAGGAGAAGAATTTGCAAAATAAAGAACATTGGATATTTAAAAAGCATACTAATAATATTGATGTGCTTGTAGGTGTTGCCTTATATTTAAAGGAGAAAAAATCAGGTATTTCATCGGAAGAAAAGAGGCAATTATTTCAAACTTTAAAAGAAAACAGTATATATCACCCTAGAGAATCAGCCAGGAATATGCCGCTTGATTCAATAAATCATCGAATTGATGAGCTATCATATTATATGTTTGGATATGCATCGAAAATAGATAAAACCAAAAAATTTGTTTTTAGTCCATTAGGTAATTTATTTTTAAATAATATTAATGATAAAGAAAAAACATCTAAAATATTTTCAACAATGTTAGCCGGAATTCAGTTTCCACATCCTGCCAGTAAACCAAGTACAGAATTTTCATTATACCCATTTAGATTGATATTCAATTTGTTACTTGATGAAAGACTAGGGGGGAAGCTCTTTAACTATGAAATATATAATTACATAATTTATCTAAAAGAGATGTCTCCACAAATCTATGAAAATTTAGTGAGAGATATTTTATATTCAAGAAATCTCACTAGTCAAGAGAAATTTAGAAATCTTAAAAAGAAGGAAGAAGAAATTGTAAAATCTGTCTATGAATGGGAATATTATGTTTTACGATTACTACATTCGCAGGGTGTTTTTGTAAGACATCAGGGAGATTTTTCAGGTAAATTATACCATCCAGTAAAAAATCCAAGTACTAAAAAAACTGGTCGAACAGTAACTGATGGCTATTTTTTGTTAAGTGATGAAGTAAAGCCTTTTATTCAAAATCTTTTAATGGAGTATTCTTTATTTAGTGAGACATTGAAATTGGGAGATGATAAACGACAAACATCTGAAGTTATTAAGGAGATATACTCATTTTATCCAGATGTTCTTTTAAAGGAATTAGGAGAAAAAGTTACAGAACTACCAACAGAAATTTTGAGATTGCCAAAATTAATTGAAGAGTTTGCTTTAAATGAGGATGGTAAAACCTTTAATAAATTTGAGGATGTTTTAGAAGATGCATTCAATTTATTTTGCAACGTTGATGCGCAAAAATTATCTGGTCCTGGTAGAACTGATATCGAATGTGTATATCTACCTATACCTGAAAAGTTTTCAGTAGAAGCAAAATCTACAGCTAATAAGTTACCGAGTTTGAATGCTGGGAGACTAGCTCATCATAGGGAACTTATTGGAGCAAAGTATACGATTGTGGTAACTCCAAGATATGTGCCGAGCGTAAAATATGATATTAAAGGGCAAGATATAGTTTTGATTAAAGCTAATACATTTTCTGAGTATATTTATAATTATCTGAATGAAGGTATAAGGGAGATAGATTTTTCTGAAATTCGAGATATTATACAAAATAACCTTGGTAAAGATATAAGTTTAGAAATATCAGAAAAAACTTTGATGAGGTTTGGATAGTTCTAAAAGATTTTTAATTAAATAGATGGTAAGTGGAATTAAGTGATTTTCACCAACACAAAAAAGAGGCTCACACCTCTTTTTCTTATTTCTTTTTATGATTTAATACGGCATTGAGGACAATGGCGAGTAGGCTGGCTACGACGATTCCGTTTGAGAAGAACATTTGGAAGGCTGTCGGCATGCTGATGAAGAGATTACTGTTGTTGAGTCCGACACCTGCAGCGATTGATACAGCTGCGATAAGGAAGTTGTGTTCATTGTTAGCAAAGTCCACACGAGCGAGGATTTGCATCCCTTGAATAGATACAAAACCAAACATCACCAGCATGGCACCGCCGAGGACAGGGCTCGGAATGATTTGGGCAAGGGAGCCAAACTTAGGAAGGAGTCCAAGGAGAACCAGGAAACCAGCTGCGTAGTAGATTGGCAGGCGAGTCTTGATACCTGACAATTTAACCAAACCAACGTTTTGTGAAAATCCTGTGTAAGGGAAGGTGTTAAAGATTCCTCCGAGAAGTACGGCCAAACCTTCTGCGCGGTAACCGTTACGCAGGCGCGTGCTGTCGATTGGATCTTTTGTGATATCAGACAAGGCTAGATAAACACCAGTAGACTCAACCATAGACACTGTTGCGATGATACACATCATGACAATAGATGAGATTTCAAAGGTTGGCATCCCAAAGTAGAGTGGAGTTGGGACATGGACAAGCGGTGCTGCTGCAACAGGAGAGAAGTCCACCAAGCCCATGCTAGCAGCAATGGCAGTTCCAATAACCAGACCAATCAAAATAGAGATAGACTTGATAAATCCTTTGGTAAAGATGTTAATCAAGAGGATAATCAGAACAGTAATAGCGGCAAGCAAGAGACTTTGACCAGTTGGCTCTGGAACGTTATTTCCCATATTTCCAATAGCGACAGGGATCAAGGTTAAACCAATCGTGGTAATAACAGATCCTGTTACGATAGATGGGAAGAGATTGGCCACTTTTGAGAAGATACCTGACACAAGAACCACGTAAATCCCTGATGCGATAAGGGCACCAAACATAGCACCACTACCATGGCTTTGCCCAATCATAATCAAGGGAGCTACCGACTGGAAGGCAACTCCAAGAACGACTGGGAGTCCAATCCCAAAGTATTTGTTGAGTTGGAGTTGGAGGAAGGTTGCTACCCCACACATGAAGATATCTGTAGAAATCAGGTAAGTCAACTGATCAGCTGAATAGCCAAGGGCTGTTGCAATCATGATGGGAACCAGGATGGATCCAGAGTACATGGCTAGTAAGTGCTGCAAGCCAAGAACGGCTGCTTGCGAGTGTTTTTCTTGAGTTTGCATTAGAGATCTGCCTCCTTAAAAATAACTTGACCATTTTCAAAACGATCCAAACGAGCGAGTGATAGGATGGGGTAGCCTGCTTTTTCAAGCAAATCACGGCCATCTTGGAAAGATTTTTCAATCACAATACCGATAGCTTCGACTGTTGCTCCAGCCTGTTCGATGATTTGAATCAAGCCTTTGGCAGCTTGGCCATTAGCAAGGAAATCGTCGATAATCAAGACCTTGTCCTCTGGTGAGAGGAATTTTCCAGCGATAGAAACGGTGCTGGTTACCTGCTTGGTAAAGGAGTAAACTTCGGCAGTTAAGATACCTTCATTCATAGTGATGTTTTTAGCTTTTTTAGCGAAAATCATGGGAACGTTTAAGGCTTCAGCTGTAAAAACGGCTGGGGCAATACCTGACGCTTCAATGGTTACGACTTTGGTAATACCAGCAGAAGCAAATTTTTCCGCAAAAACCTTACCAATCTCTCGCATCAAGCTAAAGTCAACTTGGTGGGTTAAAAAGGAATCCACCTTGAGGATGTTATCACCCAAGATATGCCCATCCTTGAGGATGCGCTCTTCTAATAATTTCATAAGACCTCCTAAATTCTAAAAGCCAATCCATTTGCTTGTTTCAGATTTCTATCCAGTAAAACGGATAGAAAAAGGACCTACTTAATCTCTAAGTAAGTCCCCAAAATAGGCATGGCAAAAACGACCATACCTCACTCTGACTTACTTATTGTTAGGTGTTCCGGCACCTTGTAGAAACGTCGTGCCAATTCACGACATAAACAAGTAAAATGATATTCAATTTCAAATAGGCTTGAGCCAATGTTTTTATTTTATACTAAATAACTTTAGAAATCAAATATTTTGTTAGTGTTTTGGTTTTAAAAAAACGAACAAATATAATAAAAATGGGCAAAAAATAACTTATTAGCTAACATTTAGAAGGTTTTTCCATCATAAAAGGGCATATTATTAGTTTTTTAAACACCTGACAATATGCCTCTTTCTAACTTTAAAGACTTTTTCCCAATCTTTATTATTCTATTCACTAAATCTTAAAAAATAACCATCAGGATCCAAAATCGCAAATTCATGAGGGTAAATAAAGCTATCTCCCACTCGAAATTCTCTTTTGGTCAGGGGACGATGGATAGGATAGTCAGCTTCCAGCAGTTTTTGGTGGAGCTGAGGAACATCTGCAATGCCAAAGGAAATATTGACACCGCGCCCGAAAGGATAGGTCAGCTGAGCTAATTCTTCTGTGCTGCCTTCTTCTAGCATAAGTTGGCAGTCTTCAAGCGAGAGGAAGAGAAATTTCTCCTCTGGACGCTCGTATTCGACAGAGAATCCTAGCAGGTTGCAGTAGAAGTGACGTGACTTTTCGAGGTCAGATACTACAAATTCAGGAATGACAGCTTGATAGTCCATTAGTTTTCTCCTTAGAGCTCAATCTCCATGACAATGGGTGTGTGGTCTTGACGCGCACCGGAGTCAATCATGTCAGACTTGGTCACCTTGTCAGCGATGCGGTTACTTGTGAGCCAGTAGTCGATTCTCCAGCCTGTATTATTGATTTTAGAAGTCTTGCTGCGCTGTGCCCACCAAGTGTAGCGTTCTGGAACATCGCCGTGAATGTGGCGGAAGGTATCCGTAAATCCATTTGCTAAAAGGTTGGTAAATCCAGCACGCTCCTCGTCGGTAAATCCTGGTGAATGGCGGTTGCTGGCAGGATTTGCAAGGTCGATTTCATTGTGGGCTACGTTATAGTCACCGGTCGCAAGGACTGGTTTTTCTTTGTCTAGTCCAGCCAAGTACTCAGCATATTTGACATCCCAGACTTGACGTTCTTCCAAGCGTTTGAGACCGTCGCCAGCATTTGGTGTGTAGACCTGAGTCACGAAAAATTCATCAAATTCTAGAGTAATGATACGACCCTCCAAGTCCATGGTAGAAGGGGCACCGATTTCTGGGAAGCTGATAGTTGGTGTAAGTTCTTTCTTATAAAGGAACATGGTTCCAGCATAGCCTTTGCGGGCAGGCTCTTGGGAAGAACGCCACGTGTTTTCGTAGTCTGGGAAGAGTTCTTCTAAAATTTCCAGATGTTTCTTTGTAGGGCCCTTGGCAGAAAGCTTGGTTTCTTGGATAGCGATAATATCAGCATTTTCAGCGACCAAGGTTTGTAGGACTTCTTGGGACAATTTTGCACGAGCTGAGTCACTTGTTAGGGCAGCATTGAGGGAATCAATATTCCATGAGATAAGTTTCATAAAGTTACCTTTTTTCATTCAGATTATAGATTTTATTATACCAAAAAAAACTCTATTTCCCCAACGTATGGTTTGAAAAATCACCCTCTTTCATTTATAATGAAGAATGATTTTATGAAAAGGCGTGAAAATAAATGAAATTTTACTCATATGACTATGTACTTAGCCAAATCAGTCAGCAAAATGGCATCATGATTGGCTTTGGGATTGTTCTCCTAGCTATCACAGTTTTTTTTGCTTTTAAAGCCTATCGAGATAAAAAGGGGACTAAGTTTAGGGAATTGGTCATGATTTTGGCCCTGACTTTGGTAGCCATGCTTTTGGTGACAATTTCAAAATACCAGACCAATCAAGCCTCTAACAACCAATTTCAAACCTCCCTTCATTTCATAGAGGTTGTTTCCAAAGACTTGGGAGTGGATAAATCAGAAGTTTATGTCAATACTTCTGCAACCACTGATGGAGCGCTTGTCAAGGTAGGTCCAAATGTCTACCGCGCCATGAACGGGAGCCAACCAGACAAGTATCTTTTAGAGAAATTAGAATTGCATCAAACAGACGCTATTGAATTGGTGGAGGTAAACAAATGACACTCAACTATATGGAAATTTTAATCAAACTGGCCTTGGGCCTCTTTTCGCTGGTTTTCGTTATCAATGTGACCGGAAAGGGGAATCTGGCACCTAATTCTGCGACAGACCAAATTCAGAACTATGTTCTTGGTGGTATCATCGGTGGGGTGATTTACAATAGTTCAATCAGTATTCTGCAATACGCAGTGATTCTGATGATGTGGACGATTTTGGTTTTGACCCTCAAGTGGCTCAATAACAATGTTCGCTTTGTCAAACGCTTGATTGATGGAAAACCAACTCTTCTTATCAAAAATGGGAAGATTGACCCAGAAGCCTGTCGTTCAGTTGGCTTGTCTGCAGCGGATGTAGCACTCAAACTTCGTAGCCAAGGGATTTTCCAGATGAAGCAAGTTAAACGAGCTGTGCAGGAGCAAAATGGCCAACTCATCGTGGTCCAAATGGGAGATGAAAATCCTAAGTATCCAGTTGTGACTGACGGTGTGATTCAAGTTGATGTTTTGGAGTCGATTGGTCGTAGCGAAGAGTGGCTGCTTGATAATCTCAGCAAGCAAGGGCATGATAATGTTGCCAACATCTTTATCGCTGAGTATGACAAGGGGGCTGTTACAGTCGTAACCTATGAATAAGAAAAACCTGGGGTCTTGTACTCTTCAAAAATCTCTTCAAACTACGTCAACGTCGCCTTGCCGTATGTAGGTTACTGACTTCGTCAGTTCTATCTACAACCTCAAAGCAGTGCTTTGAGCAACCTGCGGCTAGTTTCCTAGTTTGCTCTTTGATTTTCATTGAGTCTTGGCCTCAGGTTTCCATTTGCAATCAGAAAGGGATGTTATGTCCATTATTCAAAAACTGTGGTGGTTTTTCAAGTTAGAAAAACGCCGTTATTTAGTGGGGATTGTGGCCCTGGTCTTGGTTTCCGTCCTCAATCTCATTCCCCCTATGGTCATGGGGCGGGTCATTGATGACATTACATTGGAGCAATTAACCCAGCAGGACCTCCTTCTTGACCTATTTTACCTGTTGCTTGCGGCCTTTGGGATGTACTATCTGCGCTATGTTTGGCGTATGTATATCCTTGGGACTTCCTACCGTTTGGGGCAGATTATGCGGTCTCGCTTGTTTGAGCATTTTACAAAAATGTCTCCAGCCTTTTATCAGACCTATCGGACGGGGGACTTGATGGCACACGCAACCAACGATATCAATGCCTTGACTCGTCTTGCAGGTGGAGGGGTTATGTCTGCGGTGGATGCCTCTATCACGGCTCTAGTGACTTTGCTGACCATGCTCTTTAGCATTTCCTGGCAGATGACTCTGGTTGCCATTTTGCCCCTGCCTTTCATGGCTTATGCGACCAGTCGTCTAGGAAGAAAGACTCACAAGGCTTTTGGAGAATCGCAAGCTGCCTTTTCTGAACTCAATAACAAGGTACAGGAGTCCGTATCAGGTATCAAAGTGACCAAGTCCTTCGGTTATCAAGCGGATGAGCTTAAGTCCTTTCAGGCAGTCAATGAATTAACCTTCCAAAAGAACCTGCAAACCATGAAGTACGATAGCCTCTTTGATCCCATGGTTCTCTTGTTTGTTGGTTCATCCTATGTGCTAACCCTCTTGGTCGGCTCCTTGATGGTTCAGAAAGGGCAGATTACGGTTGGAAATCTGGTTACCTTTATCAGCTATTTGGATATGCTGGTTTGGCCTCTTATGGCTATTGGTTTCCTCTTTAATATCACTCAGCGTGGGAAGGTTTCCTACCAGCGGATTGAGGAATTGTTGTCTCAGAAATCACCTGTACAAGACCCTGAGTTTCCTTTAGATGGCATTGAAAATGGGCGCTTGGAGTACAATATTGATAGTTTTGCCTTTGAAGATGATGAAACACTGACGGATATTCACTTTAGTTTGGAAAAAGGGCAAACATTAGGCTTGGTCGGGCAGACAGGTTCTGGGAAAACATCCTTGATCAAGCTTCTATTACGTGAATACGATGTGGACAAGGGAGCCATTTATCTAAATGGTCACGATATTCGGGACTATCGTCTGACAGACCTTCGTAGTCTTATGGGCTATGTCCCCCAGGACCAGTTTCTCTTTGCGACCTCTATCTTAGACAATATTCGCTTTGGAAATCCTAACTTATCACTTTCAGCAGTCGAGGAAGTGACGAAGCTAGCTCAAGTTTACCAAGACATTCTAGCCATGCCTCAAGGCTTTGATACCTTGATTGGTGAAAAGGGAGTCAGTCTCTCAGGTGGTCAAAAGCAACGTCTGGCCATGAGTCGGGCCATGATTTTGGACCCAGATATTTTGATTTTAGATGATTCCTTGTCTGCCGTGGATGCCAAGACAGAGTATGCGATTATTGACAATCTTAAGGAGACGCGAAAGGACAAGACAACCATTATTACGGCTCATCGCCTGAGTGCGGTTGTCCATGCAGATTTGATTTTAGTCCTGCAAAATGGTCAAATTATCGAACGGGGTACGCACGAAGACTTGCTAGCTTTGGATGGCTGGTATGCCCAAACCTACCAGTCTCAGCAGCTGGAAATGAAGGGAGAAGAAGATGCAGAATAAGAAAGAACAATGGGCTGTATTGAAGCGCTTGATGTCCTATCTCAAGCCTTATGGACTCCTGACTTTTTTGGCACTCAGTTTTCTACTAGCAACGACGGTCATTAAAAGTGTCATTCCCCTTGTGGCTTCCCACTTCATTGACCAGTATCTGAGCAATCTCAATCAACTTGCTGTGACCGTTTTGCTGGTCTACTATGGCCTTTATATTCTTCAAACTCTAGTTCAGTATGTCGGCAATCTTCTCTTTGCGCGCGTGTCCTACAGTATTGTTAGGGATATTCGTCGGGATGCCTTTGCCAATATGGAGAAATTGGGCATGTCTTATTTTGACAAGACGCCAGCAGGCTCTATCGTCTCTCGTTTGACAAATGACACCGAGACTATCAGTGATATGTTTTCAGGGATTTTATCCAGCTTTATCTCAGCAGTTTTCATCTTTCTGACAACCCTTTATACCATGTTGGTGCTGGATTTTCGTTTGACAGCATTAGTATTGCTCTTTCTCCCCTTGATTTTCCTTTTGGTCAATCTCTATCGGAAAAAATCCGTCAAGATTATTGAGAAAACCAGAAGTCTCTTGTCAGATATCAATAGCAAGCTGGCTGAAAACATAGAGGGAATCAGAATAATCCAGGCCTTTAATCAAGAGAAGCGCCTACAGTCAGATTTTGATGAAATCAACCAAGAACACTTGATCTACGCCAACCGTTCTGTGGCCTTGGATGCCCTCTTTTTACGTCCTGCCATGAGTTTGCTGAAACTCCTAGGCTATGCTGTCTTGATGGCCTACTTTGGTTACCGTGGGCTTTATCTGGGAATAACGGCAGGAACCATGTATGCCTTTATCCAATACATCAACCGCCTCTTTGATCCCCTGATTGAAGTGACGCAAAACTTTTCAACCCTTCAAACTTCTATGGTTTCTGCAGGTCGTGTCTTTGCCTTGATTGACGAGAGGACCTATGAGCCTCTTCAAGAAAATGGACAGGCCGAGATCAAAGAAGGCAATATCCGTTTTGAACATGTATGTTTTTCTTATGATGGAAAACATCCGATTCTGGATGATATTTCTTTCTCCGTTAACAAGGGTGAGACCATTGCCTTTGTGGGTCATACAGGTTCTGGGAAATCGTCTATTATCAATGTTCTCATGCGCTTTTATGAATTTCAGTCAGGGCGAGTTCTTTTAGATGGTGTGGATATCAGGAACTATAGTCAGGAAGAGCTGAGAAAGAACATCGGTCTGGTCTTGCAGGATCCCTTCCTCTATCATGGAACCATTAAATCCAATATCGCCATGTACCAAGAAATCAGTGATGAGCAGGTTCAGGATGCTGCAGCCTTCGTGGATGCAGATTCCTTTATTCAGGAGCTTCCGCAGGGTTATGATTCCCCTGTTTCTGAGCGTGGTTCGAGCTTCTCTACTGGTCAGCGTCAGCTTCTTGCCTTTGCTAGAACAGTCGCCAGTCAGCCTAAAATCCTGATTTTGGATGAAGCAACAGCTAATATTGACTCTGAAACAGAAAGTTTGGTTCAAGCTTCACTGGCTAAGATGAGACAGGGGCGGACAACCATTGCCATCGCCCACCGTCTTTCTACCATCCAAGACGCCAACTGTATCTACGTATTGGACAAGGGGCGCATTATCGAGAGTGGAACCCATGAGGAACTCTTGGCTCTGGGAGGAACCTATCACAAGATGTATAGCTTGCAGGCGGGTGCCATGTCTTAATAATCTTTGAAAATCTCTTAAAACAAGGTCAGCTTTATCTGCAACCTAAAAGCTGTACTTTGATTTTCATTGAGCATAAGAAGGCAATACTTCAAATTACAGATTTCTTTCACCGCCTTTTCCATTTTGTGGTATAATGAAAAATGTTGACAAATAGTATAATAAAAACAAAGGAGAAACAGCATGCTGAAATGGGAAGACTTGCCCGTGGAAATGAAATCAAGCGAGGTTGAGTCTTACTACCAGCTTGTCTCTAAAAGGAAGGGTTCGCTGATTTTTAAGCGTTGCTTGGACTGGGTTCTGGCCTTGGTTTTGCTGGTTCTGACCTCTCCTATCTTTCTCATCTTGGGCATTTGGATCAAGTTGGATAGCAAGGGACCAGTGATTTACAAGCAAGAGCGCGTGACCCAGTACAATCGACCTTTCAAGATTTGGAAGTTCCGTACCATGGTGACGGATGCAGATAAAAAAGGGAGTCTGGTGACTTCTGCTAACGATAGCCGCATTACCAAGGTTGGCAATTTTATCCGCCGTGTCCGTTTGGACGAACTGCCTCAGCTGGTCAATGTCCTGAAAGGTGAGATGTCCTTTGTAGGGACGCGTCCTGAAGTGCCTCGTTACACAGAGCAGTATAACCCTGAAATGATGGCAACCTTGCTTTTGCCAGCAGGGATTACCTCTCCAGCCAGCATCAACTACAAGGATGAGGATACTATCATCAGTCAAATGACCGAAAAAGGCCTGTCAGTTGACCAAGCCTATGTCGAACACGTCCTTCCTGAAAAGATGCGCTATAACCTTGCCTATCTCCGAGAGTTTAGTTTTCTTGGAGACATCAAAATCATGTTTCAAACCGTGTTTGAAGTGCTAAAATAAAGTAGTCATGAGAAAATGAGTACAGATAAAAGGAGCAAATCAATGCCAAATTACAATATTCCATTTTCACCACCCGATATTACGGAAGCAGAAATTGCTGAAGTAGCGGATACCCTTCGTTCTGGTTGGATTACAACTGGTCCAAAGACAAAAGAACTAGAGCGTCGCTTGTCCCAATATACACAGACGCCAAAGACTGTCTGCCTCAACTCTGCAACTGCAGCTCTTGAGTTGATTTTGCGTGTCTTAGAAGTTGGTCCTGGTGACGAAGTCATCGTTCCAGCTATGACCTATACAGCTTCATGTAGTGTTATCACACACGTAGGAGCAAGCCCTGTCATGGTGGATATCCAAGCAGATACTTTTGAGATGGACTATGACCTTCTTGAGAAGGCCATTACTGAAAAGACTAAGGTGATTATTCCTGTTGAGCTTGCGGGGATTGTTTGCGACTATGACCGTTTGTTCCAAGTTGTGGAGAAAAAACGTGACCTCTTTACTGCATCAAGCAAGTGGCAAAAAGCCTTTAACCGTATTGTGATTGTTTCTGATAGTGCCCATGCTTTGGGATCTACTTATAAAGGGCAACCTGCTGGTTCTATAGCTGACTTTACTTCCTTCTCATTCCACGCCGTTAAGAATTTTACAACTGCTGAAGGTGGAAGTGCCACTTGGAAATCTAATCCAGCGATTGACGACGAAGAGATGTACAAGGAATTCCAAATTCTTTCCCTTCACGGGCAAACTAAGGATGCTCTTGCCAAGATGCAACTGGGTTCATGGGAATACGATATTGTCACACCAGCCTACAAGTGCAACATGACCGATATCATGGCGTCACTTGGTTTGGTACAATTGAACCGCTATCCAAATTTGTTGCAACGTCGTAAGGACATCGTGGACCGCTATGATCGTGGTTTTGCAGGTTCTCGTATCCATCCATTGGCACACAAGACTGATACTGTAGAATCTTCACGCCATCTCTACATCACCCATGTAGAAGGAGCAAGTTTAGAAGAGCGCAACCTCATCATCCAAGAATTAGCTAAAGCAGGAATTGCAAGTAACGTCCACTACAAACCGCTTCCGCTCTTGACAGCTTATAAGAATCTTGGTTTTGATATGGCAGATTATCCAAGAGCCTATGCCTTCTTTGAAAATGAAATTACCCTTCCTCTTCACACTAAATTAAGCGATGAAGAAGTGGACTATATCATTGAGACTTTCAAAACAGTTTCTGAAAAAGTGCTAACTTTATCAAAAAAATCGTAAAAAAGTCTTGACAAAGAAAAAACAAAGTATTAAAATAAGTTCAACAAATCAGAAAAGTAACTATTTTTGATCTTCAGGGAGCCTGTGGTGATTGTGAACAGGTGGTTGGAATTAGTGAAAGTGGGCTGATTTTAAAAATGAATTTGAAACAATGAAAATTCGGTGCGCACACCTTACAGTGCAACTTGTTGTTAGACAAGGCAGAGATGTAAAGGGATAGTCCCTTTATAATTGAGGTGGCACCGCGTTACCAACGCCCTCACATGGAATTTAATTCTGTGTGTGGGCTTTTTTCTTTCGGTCATTTTGTTTTTCTTTTATTAGGGCGTTAAGTTGCTTTGATGAACTTAAAGTTCTATCTGCAGCTCCTTGCCTACTACTAAAAGCAAACAAAAAGCCGAATTAATATAGAAAGAGGAAAATTTTATGACAACTAAAGGTTATTTTGGACAATTTGGTGGT
Organism: uncultured Streptococcus sp.; assembly: GCF_963516575.1. GTDB lineage: Bacteria > Bacillota > Bacilli > Lactobacillales > Streptococcaceae > Streptococcus. The sequence continues at coordinate 72,811 of NZ_CAUQCP010000002.1, read as the reverse complement.
AGTTTTGTACCGGAGCCGATTCAGGCTTTGTTGGATGAGTTGGAAGTGACATTTGACAAGTACAAAGATGATCCAGAGTTTTTGGCAGAATTTCGTCATTACTTGAAGGACTATTCAGGTCGCGAAACACCTCTCTATTTTGCAGAAAGTTTGACAGAGCACCTAGGTGGAGCTAAGATTTATCTCAAACGTGAAGACCTTAACCACCTTGGTTCTCACAAGCTCAACAACGTTTTAGGGCAAATTCTTCTGGCCAAACGTATGGGTAAAAAACGAGTGATCGCGGAAACAGGGGCTGGTCAGCACGGGGTTGCGACAGCAGCGGCTGCAGCCAAGTTTGGTATGGCCTGTGATGTCTACATGGGAGCAGAGGATGTGGAACGTCAACGTCTCAATGTTTTCCGTATGGAGATGATGGGAGCAACTGTTCATGCAGTTGAAACGGGGACACGAACTCTTAAGGATGCGGTTGATGCAGCCTTTGGAGCATGGATGAATGACCTTGAAGCCTTCTATGTTCTGGGATCTGCTGTAGGTCCTCACCCTTATCCTACCATTGTTCATGAGTTCCAAAAGGTCATCAGTGAAGAATCTCGCCGTCAAATCTTAGAAAAAGAAGGTCGTTTACCAGACTACGTTATTGCCTGTGTAGGTGGTGGCTCTAATGCCATCGGTGCTTTTTCTCAGTATGTGGCTGATGAAGAAGTTAAATTGGTTGGGGTCGAAGCTGCTGGTCATGGACTTGATACAGACAAGCACGCAGCTACTATGACAAAAGGTAGTATCGGAATTGTTGACGGTATGAAGACCTATGCAGTCTTTAAGGAAGACGGAGAGCTAGCTCCAGTTTACTCTATCTCAGCTGGATTGGACTATCCAGGGGTTGGTCCAGAACACGCCTACTTCAAGGATTCAGGTCGCGTGGAATATGTGGCTGCAACAGACGAAGAAGCTGTTCAGGCTCTCCTCCTTCTCAGCAAGACTGAAGGAATTATCCCAGCGATTGAAAGTTCGCACGCTATCGCAGAAGCAGTTAAACGTGCACCGAAACTAAGTAAAGACGACATTATCATCATCAATGTCTCTGGTCGTGGAGACAAGGACGTAGCTGCGATTGCAGACTACCTAGAAGCTAAAAAATAAAAGATGGAAAAATTACAGTCCTTTCTCTCACAGAGAGCTTGTGGTTGCTGGAAACAAGCAGAGAAAGCTGTAAGGTTGGGTCCATCTGAAACGAGAGAAGAAAACATAATTCTCAAGGGAGTGCCCTTTATCGCACAGCCTGTTACAGGAGGTTTCTGAGACAGGAATGAGAGATAGGAGAAATCCTATAATTGAGGTGGCACCGCGAATTTCGTCCTCACGCAAGTTATTTTGCGTGGGGATTTTTATATATTTACCGCAGATATTGCGATTAATTTTTTAAATATTTTCAATAAATAGGTCGTTATAGAATATTTACGAACGAAGTGAGTTTCTAAAAGATGTTTCCCGCCATAGTGGTATCCTAGAGAAGCAAAGATGCTTCTCTAGGACGGAATTTTTGAGAGTAAAATAGTTCGGGGAACTATTTTAGTCCGAGACTAGAAATGAATGAGCTAGGAGCTCAAAAATTAGGTCTTTTATTTCATGGATTTCTAAAATCATCCACTGGATAATTTTACCTCCCGTCCGCACTATTTAAGGGAAATAGAAAAAGATAATAAATTAAGACTAAAAGTCTATAAAGAAAAGAACTGAAAGGGAAATTATAATGGAAAGAATCATTCATGGAGATGTCTTATCACCAATATTGGCTTATATGCGCCTAAAGGGGCAACACAAGGTGATCTTAGAGAGTATTCCGAGAGACAAGGAAACAGCTCGTTTTTCTATCTTAGCTTATAATCCAGTTTTTGAGATTAAGTTTGAAAATGGAGTTCTTTATCAAAATGGGCAAGTGATTGATCGTGATCCCTTGGATTTCCTTTATGAAGTGACTCATAAGAGCCAACACCATTCAGATCTACCTTTTGGTGGGGGAGCTATTGGCTTTGTCGGTTACGATATGATTTCGCTTTATGAAGAAATTGGTCAAATCCCTCAAGATACGATTGGAACGCCAGACATGCATTTCTTCGTCTATGAGAGTTACATGGTCTTTGACCACAAGAAGGAAAAAATCCATGTCATCGAGGATGCTCTCTATAGTGAGCGTAGTCAAGAAGACTTGGAAAAAGCATTGAACCAAGTGCTTGAGGAATTACGCATTCCTGCTCCAAATGAATTTGAAGACTTGGATCTATCTCCGTTAGACTTCAAACCCCATATCGCCCCTCAGAAGTTTGAGGAAATGGTGGAAACAGCTCGTGACTTGATTCGTAATGGCGATATGTTCCAATGTGTACTCAGCCAGCGCTTCTCAGCAGAAGTTACTGGAAATCCATTTGACTTCTACAGAAATCTTCGCGTGACCAATCCATCTAATTACCTTTATTTCTATGATTTTGGAGATTATCAAATCATCGGTGCCAGTCCAGAAAGTTTGGTTTCTGTCAAAAATGGCATCGTGACAACCAATCCGATTGCCGGTACGCGACCAAGAGGAGCTACGGATGAAGAAGACAAGGCTTTGGCGATAGACCTGCTTTCGGATGAGAAGGAAACAGCAGAGCATCGAATGTTAGTAGACTTGGGGCGTAATGATATTGGCCGCATCTCTGAAACGGCAAGTGTTCAAGTCACCAAGTATATGGAAGTGGAGCTCTTCCGCTATGTCATGCATTTGACCAGCGTGGTCAAGGGGCGTTTGCTTCCAGAACTCACTGCTATAGATGCTTTAAAATCAACACTTCCAGCTGGAACAGTTTCAGGAGCACCAAAGATTCGAGCTATGAGACGTATCTATGAATTGGAAACAGAAAAACGGGGAGTATACGCAGGAGCAATTGGCTACCTATCTGCGACGGGCGATATGGATTTGGCCATTGCCATTCGAACGATGATTCTCAAAAATCAAACAGCCTATGTGCAGGCTGGGGCAGGGATTGTCTATGACTCTATCGCCCAAAACGAATACCAAGAAACCATTAACAAAGCTAAATCTATGACTAGAATTGGAGAACTAAGACCATGATTTTATTGATTGATAACTATGATTCTTTTACCTATAACTTGGCTCAATACATTGGGAATTTTGCGGAAGTGCAGGTCTTGAGAAATGATGATCTCAAGCTGTATGAAGAAGCTGAAAAAGCAGATGGTCTGGTTTTTTCTCCTGGTCCTGGTTGGCCAGTTGATGCTGGTAAGATGGAAGATATGATTCGTGATTTTGCAGGCAAGAAACCAATTCTAGGGATTTGTTTGGGGCACCAAGCCATTGCAGAAGTCTTTGGTGGTAAGTTAGGTTTGGCGCCAAAAGTCATGCATGGGAAACAGAGCAATATCAGCTTTGAAGCGCCATCTGTTTTGTATCAAGGCATCGAGGATGGCCGTGCAGTCATGCGTTACCACAGTATTTTGATTGAGGAAATGCCAGAAGACTTTGAAGTGACAGCTCGTTCGACTGACGACCAAGCCATTATGGGGATTCAACATAAAAATCTACCGATTTATGGCTTCCAGTACCATCCAGAGAGTATCGGAACGCCAGATGGCTTGTCTTCTATTCGGAATTTTATCGAGAAGGTTGTAAAGTGAGGAAACTAGGATGAAAGATATTATTGAAAAACTAGCAAAATTTGAAAATTTATCAGGTGTGGAAATGACGGATGTCATCGAGCGTATCGTAACTGGGCGTGTAACGGAGGCGCAGATTGCTTCTCTCCTTTTGGCTCTTAAGATGAAGGGGGAAACACCTGAAGAACGCACAGCCATTGCCCAAGTCATGAGAGGACATGCCCAACACATTCCAACTGAGATTCATGATGCCATGGATAACTGTGGTACAGGTGGGGACAAGTCTTTCAGCTTTAACATCTCTACAACTGCAGCCTTTGTCTTGGCTGGTGGCGGTGTTCATATGGCAAAACACGGTAACCGTTCGATTTCTTCTAAATCTGGTTCTGCAGATGTTCTCGAAGCCTTGGGTATCAACCTAGACCTCAAACCAGCTGAACTAGGTAAGGTCTTTGATAAAACTGGAATTGTCTTTCTCTTTGCAAAAAATATGCACCCAGCTATGAAATACATCATGCCAGCTCGTTTGGAATTGGGAATTCCAACAATCATGAACTTGACTGGTCCCCTGATTCACCCAATGGCTTTGGAAACACAGCTTCTTGGTATTAGTCGTCCAGAACTGCTAGAAAGTACAGCTCAGGTTTTGAAAAATATGGGTCGCAAACGTGCTGTTGTGGTTGCTGGGCCAGAAGGGCTAGATGAAGCCGGCTTGAACGGAACAACCAAAATTGCACTTCTTGAAAATGGCGAAATCACCCTATCAAGCTTTACTCCAGAGGATTTGGGCATGGAAGGCTACGCTATCGAAGATATTCGTGGAGGTAATGCTCAGGAAAATGCAGAAATTTTGCTCAGCGTTCTGAAAAATGAACCAAGTCCATTCTTGGAAACTACGGTCTTAAATGCTGGTCTTGGTTTCTATGCTAATGGTAAGGTAGCTAGTATCAAGGAAGGAGTTGCCTTGGCCCGTCAAGTGATTGCTAGTGGCAAGGCCCTTGAAAAACTCAGACTATTACAGGAGTACCAAAAATGAGTCAGGAATTTTTATCCCGAATCTTGGAGCAGAAGGCGCGTGAGGTGGAGCAGATGGAGCTGGAGGAAATCCAGCCCTTGCGCCAGACCTATCGCTTGGCTGACTTTTTGAAGAATCATCAAGACCGCTTGCAGGTAATCGCTGAGGTCAAGAAAGCTAGCCCTAGTCTGGGAGATATCAATCTCGATGTGGATATTGTGCAACAGGCCCAGACTTATGAAACGAACGGAGCAGTGATGATTTCTGTTCTGACAGATGAAGTTTTCTTTAAAGGACATTTGGATTATCTGCGGGAGATTTCCAGTCAGGTACAGATTCCGACGCTTAACAAGGACTTTATCATCGATGAAAAGCAAATCATCCGTGCTCGAAATGCAGGTGCAACAGTTATCTTGCTCATCGTGGCAGCCTTGTCAGAAGAACGCCTCAAGGAACTGTATGACTACGCGACAGAGCTTGGTCTGGAAGTTTTAGTGGAGACTCATAATCTAGCTGAACTAGAGGTAGCTCACAGACTTGGTGCCCAGATTATCGGGGTCAATAACCGCAACTTGACTACCTTTGAGGTCGACTTGCAGACCAGTGTAGATTTGGCTAAACATTTCAAAGATGATTGCTTGTACATTTCTGAATCTGCCATTTTCACAGGGCAGGATGCGGAACGAGTAGCGCCATACTTTAACGGAATTTTAGTTGGGACAGCTCTTATGCAGGCAGAAGATGTGGCCCAGAGAATCAAGGAGTTGCAGATTGACAAAGGTTAAAATTTGCGGATTATCGACCAAAGAAGCGGTAGAAACAGCCGTTTCAGCAGGAGCCGACTATATCGGTTTTGTCTTCGCACCTAGTAAAAGACAAGTGACCTTGGATCAGGCTGCTGAGCTGGCAAAGTTTATTTCTGTAGACGTAAAAAAGGTTGGTGTATTTGTTTCACCAAGTCGAGCTCAACTGCTGGAAGCGATTGACAAAGTTGGCTTGGATTTGGTTCAAGTTCACGGTCAGGTGGCGGATGATTTATTTGAGAATGTGCCTTGTGCTAGCATTCAGGCTGTGCAGGTGGATGGAGAGGGTCATGTGCCCAATTCTCAGGCAGACTATCTACTCTTTGATGCCCCTGTAGCTGGGAGTGGCCAGACCTTTGATTGGGGTCAACTGGATACGACTGGATTAACTCAGCCTTTCTTTATCGCAGGTGGCCTTAAGGAAGACAATGTAGTAAAAGCAATTCAACACTTTACTCCCTATGCAGTAGATGTATCGAGCGGAGTGGAGACAGATGGACAAAAAGATCATGAAAAGATTAGAAGATTTATAGAGAGGGTAAAGAATGGCATATCAGGAACCAAATAAAGATGGATTTTACGGAAAATTCGGCGGACGTTTTGTCCCAGAAACATTGATGACAGCAGTTTTGGAGTTGGAGAAGGCCTATCGTGAAAGCCAGGCAGACCCAAGTTTCCAAGAGGAATTAAACCAACTCTTACGCCAGTATGTAGGGCGTGAAACTCCCCTTTACTACGCAAAAAACTTGACCCAGTATATCGGCGGAGCCAAGATTTACCTCAAACGAGAAGATCTCAACCATACAGGGGCCCATAAGATTAACAATGCCTTGGGACAAGTTTTGCTTGCCAAACGCATGGGTAAAAAGAAAATTATCGCAGAAACAGGTGCTGGTCAGCACGGTGTGGCAACTGCAACTGCTGCAGCTCTCTTTAACATGGAATGTACCATCTATATGGGTGAAGAGGATGTTAAACGCCAAGCCCTCAATGTCTTCCGAATGGAGCTTTTGGGAGCCAAGGTTGAGGCTGTGACAGATGGTTCGCGCGTGCTCAAGGATGCGGTCAATGCAGCCCTTCGTTCATGGGTAGCTAATATCGATGATACCCACTATATTCTTGGTTCTGCCTTGGGGCCTCATCCATTCCCAGAAATCGTTCGTGACTTCCAAAGTGTCATTGGTCGAGAAGCTAAACAACAGTACCGTGACTTGACAGGTAAAAATCTGCCAGATGCCCTAGTAGCCTGTGTTGGTGGTGGTTCTAATGCTATCGGGCTCTTCCATCCATTTGTGGAAGATGAGTCAGTAGCCATGTATGGGGCTGAAGCAGCTGGACTTGGTGTAGACACAGAGCACCACGCAGCTACCTTGACCAAGGGTCGTCCTGGTGTTCTTCACGGTTCCCTCATGGATGTGCTTCAAGATGCCCATGGTCAAATTCTTGAAGCCTTCTCTATCTCAGCAGGTTTGGACTATCCTGGTATCGGTCCAGAACATTCTCACTACCACGATATCAAACGTGCTAGCTATGTTCCTGTGACAGACGAGGAAGCCTTGGAAGGATTCCAACTCTTGTCTCGTGTGGAAGGGATTATCCCAGCATTGGAATCTAGCCATGCCGTTGCCTTTGCGGTGAAATTGGCCAAAGAACTCGGTCCAGATAAGTCCATGATTGTCTGCCTATCAGGTCGTGGGGACAAGGATGTGGTTCAAGTCAAAGACCGCTTGGAAGCAGATGCAGCAAAGAAGGGAGAAGCTCATGCCTAAGACTCTAACAGAAAAATTGAACGCTATAAAAGCATCTGGAAAAGGAATTTTTGTTCCCTATATCATGGCTGGAGACCACGAGAAAGGTTTGGATGGTCTCGGTGAAACAATCCACTTTTTAGAAGATTTGGGTGTTTCCGCCATTGAAGTGGGCATTCCCTTTTCAGATCCTGTTGCAGATGGACCTGTTATCGAAGAAGCTGGCTTGCGCAGTCTAGCCAACGGAACTTCTACCCAGGCTTTGGTTGAAACCTTGAAAACCATTGAAACAGAGGTGCCACTTGTTATCATGACTTACTTCAACCCCCTCTTTCAGTACGGTGTGGAGAACTTTGTCAAAGATTTGGCAGATACAGCGGTTAAGGGCTTGATTATCCCAGACCTGCCCCATGAGCATGCCAACTTTGTAGAGCCTTTTTTGGCAGATACAGACATCGCCTTGATTCCTCTAGTTAGTTTGACGACAAGGATTGAGCGTCAGAAAGAATTGATTGAAGGGGCAGAAGGTTTTGTCTATGCCGTTGCTATCAATGGGGTGACAGGGAAATCAGGCAATTACCGTGCAGACTTGGACAAGCACTTGGCACAATTGCATCAAGTGGCCGATATCCCAGTCTTGACAGGTTTTGGTGTATCTAGTCAAGCCGATGTAGAACGCTTCAATGCGGTATCAGATGGTGTTATCGTTGGTTCGAAAATTGTAAAAGCTCTCCATGAAGGAGAGCCGATTCAGGACTTTATCAAACAAGCAGTAGCTTACCAAAAATAATCACACAAGCAGCAAGTAAGAGGAAAGGCACGAAAGGAAGTCTTTCCTTTTTCTTTTGCAGGAGAAAGGCTAGAATTCCTATTGCAGAAGCAAACTGAATCAAGATCAGTAACTCCGTTACGCTAAAGACGAGAGCACAAGAAGCTAAAAAGAGAAAATCACCTGCGCCCATACGAATATCGATAAAATGAGCCGCAATTCCAAGGGCAAGAAAGAAGACCATGACTAGATTCCAGTTAGAGGAAGCCATGAGGATTAGGTGGAAAGTCATCCAGACCAGTAAGGGATATTCCTGATGGCGAACGTCGTAGATGCCCAAGGTCAAACCAGCAGTGATTAGGATGACTTGACCCAAGGAAATCCACTCCCAAGACCAAGCTAGAAAGAGGATTCCTAAGCCGAGTTCAAAGAGGGCATACCAGAATGGATAAGGAGCCTTGCAGTAGCGACAGCGAAAGCGACTGAGCACCTGCGAGAAAATCGGAATCAAATCTAAGGGACGCAAGCGAGTCTGACAGGAATCGCAGTGACTGGCTGGACTGATAATGGATTGCTCTGGAAAGCGGTCAATGACCAAACCAAGAAAGGAAGCGAGAATGCTCCCGACAAGAAAAAAATAAAAATCAATCATACTTATCTATTCGTAAAAAATAGGAGAAGTAGTATAATGGAGAAACATAGATAAGATGGTGAGGCAAAGATGATAATTCGTTTTGAAGAAAAGGTGAGTACAGAAAACGCTCAGCGCGTATGCCAATGGTCCAATTCCCTAGGCAAATCCTTTCAAGAACAATGGATGGGAACAATGATTCCTTTTCCTTTGACTATTCAAGCCTTGCAAGATTTGGAAGGAATCTTTTCAATCTTTGATGGACAAGAGTTTGTGGGGCTAATACAAAAAATCAGGCTAGAAGACAGTAATCTTCATATTGGAAGATTTTTTATCAACCCCCAGAAACAGGGGCAGGGATTAGGTAGCCAGGCTTTAAGGAAATTTGTTAGTTTGGCCTTTGAAAATGGAGATATAGATAGTATTTCTCTAAATGTCTTCGAAGCAAATCAAGCAGCCCAGCATCTCTATCAAAAAGAAGGATTTGAAATCGTTCAAATAGTTGAAGCACCTGTACGAAAATACATCATGAAAAAGAGGAGATAGAAGCAAAAAGCTTTGGTTCCCAAAGCTTTTTTAATCTTATAAACTCATTAAAATAACTCCCAGTTAGGTCTGGAATATTTTTTATTCTGTGTCATATAAAAATAAATAAAATGAATGGCTATAGCTAGAGCTAAAATGGTTGTTATACTCACTACTATTATAGGATTAGAAGCAAAGATTAAAGAGAGAATAAAGGCAGCCAGATAGAGTGTCGCTTGGACACAGTAGTAACTTTTCGAATAGCGAAGATAGTGTTTGTTATAGGGCCCATTTACTAGGACAGCAGCTTGAAAGAGGCCAAATCCGATATAAGAGAAGCTGGTTGCAAAGAGACGATTAGCTTCAGGATTCTGAAGAAAACTCATCGATACAGTCATCATCATAAGTCCAATGAAAATAGGATAGTGACTGTAAATTAGAAATAGTCCCTTTTGATTAGATTTTTCATCAATAGCATGGTCGAATTGACCAAAATAAAACAAGAACAGAGAAATCATAATAATGAGATAAAGAACCGAATAAATCGAGAAATTCTCGATTGTAAAGAAGTTAGCTAGATTCGTAATCATCTCTCCAAACGTAATAATGACAAGAAGGGAGATGCGCTCGATTAAATGGGGGAGATTTACCTGGTAATGCTTATCTTTATTAAGCAAGATACTTGGCATAATAAAGATAAACAGAATACTAGCAAAGAAGATATAGACTCTAACGTAAATAGGAAGAAGAGCTGCTAGATAGACTCCTAAACTTCCTAGACCTGTTATCCATAGAAAACCTTTGATACTTTCCCGTTCAACATCATCGGTTGATTTTCTAAAAAATTCAACCAAATATTGAAAAAATAAGGTAAGGGTTAATGTACCAATAGCCCAACAGAGATAATGAAAATATTGTTGCCAATCAGGTCCAATCATATTGGCTATAAAGAGTAAAAGTCCCATTTTGATAAACATGATTACCATGTTAAATAAAGAGTTCTTTCCATAGCGATTGGTATAATCGGTTTGAATCATCCAGGAATCGATGAGAACCAAAATAGCAATGAAAAAATCAAGGAAAGAATTCCAAGTCAAAATACCGTTATGAAGATGGTCGATTAAAGTAGTTACTTTTGAAATTGCAAAAACAAAAACTAAGTCATAAAAAAGTTCTGAAAATTCTACACGTTTATGTTTAATAAGAGTTGTCATCTTAAGACCTTTCTATTTTAGAAGTACAATTTATTATAACAGAAAATGGTAATGAGAGAAAAGGAGATGCTTAAATAACTTTATGTGGCGCGAATTGTCAAAACCTTGGAGCACATTTACCTCATGTACCAGATTACAGGCGGAGTGTTTGACGATTGATAATGAAGTACGTGTATTTTGAGGCAAAAGATTTCGAGACTCCATTACGTAACTCCCATATATAAATAAAAAATGATTGTTTCATTATAGCAAATCTAAAGAAACACGCTAAAAAGCAACCCTGACGAGTTGCTTAAAATCCTATTAAAAATTAACTTTGTCAGGATCATCCTGAGTTTTGATGCCTTGAATCTTATCCAGGACTGCCATATCTTCCTCTGATAAGTCGAAGTCGAAGATATCTAGGTTGCCTTCAATATTTTTAGGTGTTACAGACTTAGGTAGTGGCAAGAAACCTTTTTGAAGGCTCCAACGCAGAGCAACTTGTGCCACAGATTTACCGTTACGTTCAGTCACTGCTTCAACATCTTCATTTCCAAAAATGCTACCTGTACCTAGTGGACTATAGGCTTCAAGAAGGATATTGCGCTCTTGGCAATAGGCAACTAAGTCTTCTTGGTTACAACCTGGAGCCAAGAGGATTTGATTGACATGTGGAACAATTTCAGCTGTTTCAATAAGAGCTTCTAGGTGGTGTTGCATAAAGTTAGACACACCGATAGCACGCACCTTACCTTCTTTGTAGGCTTCTTCCATAGCCTTCCATGCACCCGCATTGCCAGCCTTCCAATCATCATTCTCACGAAGCGCCTTTGGATTAGGCCAATGGATAAGTAAAAGATCCAAATAATCCACACCAAGTCTTTCGAGAGACTCATCGATAGAAGTCTTAGCTAACTCGTAATCATGCTTATCATTCCAAAGTTTGGTAGTTAGGAAAATATCCTCACGTGCCAAATTACTATCAGCAATCGCTTTACCTACAGAAACCTCGTTACCGTAAATTTGTGCGGTATCAATATGTGTGTAACCCGCCTTAAGTGCGAAGCTAACGCTGTTATAGGCTTCTTCGCCTTCGGCAATTTGCCAAGTTCCAAAACCAATTTTAGGAATAGCAACCCCATTTGCAAGTGTATATGTTTCCATGATTTTCACCTTTTCTTTTTTTAATAGTACTATCTTAAAGAAGATAAGGCAAAAATGCAAAGATTTGCTACGGATATTATTATGAATAGTTCCTTACTTCTTTTTCCGCTGTTGGTAACAGCCTTTGGAGATATTATTACTTGGGAAAAGAATGAATTTGTTGGTATTGTAAAATACAATCTTCAAGACTGCGACATTATTATCAAGAGCCTGAAATATTTTATTCAGTATTATAGGAGGTTTAATACCCTTTCTCATAAATTTGTCCCTCCAAAAACAAAACGTCTATTCGGATGGTACCGATAGACGAAGAATGTATTAAGATATTACAAGTCCTAAAAATTGAACAGGAGAAGGCCAATAAAGAGCTAGGAATCAAGAATAGGTATAAAATGATTTTTCAGCATTATGGATATGCCTACGATGTTCCAGATATTGCAACAGTCAATAAAGCTATAAAAGTAATGTTGAAGGAATTGCAAATTTCTCCATTGATTACTACCAAAGGAGCTAGACACACTTATGGTAGTTATCTATGGCACAATAATATTGATTTGGGAGTTATTGCGAAAATTTTAGGACACAAAGATATCTCTATGCTGGTTGAAGTTTATGGTCACACATTGGAGGAAAAAATTAGTGAGGAATTCATGGCTGTGAAAAGTTTGTTGTAAAAACACGGCAAATTGCACGACAATTTTTAAAAGGAAAGCAAAAAAGCCTTGATTCCAAGGCTTTTCCTGTTGTATTTAGATGCCCCCTACAGGGATCGAACCTGTGACCCACGGATTAAGAGTCCGCTGCTCTGCCAGCTGAGCTAAGGAGGCAAAGAAAAAAGCTGTATTGGTGCCGAAACTTCACGGTTTGTATTGAACCCGCGCAATTAAGCAGGTGGGCAACTCGCTCTAACTGAAGCTGTTTCCGTGTGAGACGGCCTACATGCTGTTAGAAGACTTTTGTTTCCCTAATAATACAAAAAATAGTCGGTCAACACTTAAGTGTGAAGTCGTACACCACAGCGTTTCTATGTTTATATGATACCACTTTTTCAAAAAAAATCAAGAGGAAAATGCAATTTTTTGAAAAGGATTTCAGATTTTTCGCAAACGGTCGATAGCTTCCTTTCTTTGAGCCAAAGCCCGTTCATATTTACCAGTATCTTCTGCTTGGAAATAGTGATGATTACGAATTTTTTCTGGCAGATAGTCTTGTTTAACCCAATTCCCAGGATAGTGGTGTGGATAGAGATAGTCTTGGGCATTCCCTAGTTCCTTGCTTCCACTGTAGTGCCCATCACGCAGGTGTCGCGGAATAGGTAAGTGTCCTGATGTTTTGAGGTCAGCAAGAGCCTTGTCCATAGCCACATAGGCTGAGTTGGATTTTGGAGAAAGGGCCAAATCAATGACGACATTGGCAATGAGAATGCGAGCTTCTGGGAACCCAATCCTTTGTGCAGCATCCAGAGCAGTTACGGTGTGAATCTGGGCTTCAGGATTGGCTAAGCCGATATCTTCATAGGCGATAACAGTCAAGCGACGAGCGAGACTTGGCAAATCACCAGCCTCAATCAAGCGGGCAGTATAGTGGAGACTGGCATCCACATCCGAGCCACGGATGGATTTTTGCAGGGCTGAGAGCACATCGTAGTGTCCATCTCCATCCTTATCCATTGTAATGTAGCTCCGCTGCAGGCTATTTTCCATGATGTCTAGAGTGATATGGCGGATACCCTCGTCATTCTCAGGGGTAGAGAGAACTGCCAAATCCAGTGAGTTGAAGGCAGAGCGAAGGTCTCCGTTTGTAGAGGTAGCAATGAAATCCAGCGCATCCTCATCTAGTTCTACTGGAAAATCAAAACCACGTTCAGGGTTACTTAGAGCTATCTGAAGAGCCTCCTTGACGTCTTGATTGGACAGAGGTTCCAACTCAAAAATCTGAACGCGACTGCGAATGGCAGGAGTGACAGAAAAGAAAGGATTTTCAGTCGTAGCCCCAATCATGATGACCAGTCCACTTTCCAAGAGAGGCAAGAGGAAGTCTTGCTTGGTTTTATCGAGTCGATGAATTTCGTCAAGGAGTAGTACAAGTCCACCAGAAAATTTAGCCTCTTCGGCGATTTCTTGCAGTCGCTTTTTACTATCAACTGTCGCATTGAAAGTTCGAAAGGCATACTTGGTCGTCCCTGCGATGGCAGAGGCAATACTGGTCTTGCCGATTCCTGGAGGTCCATAAAGAATCATGGAAGACAGGCGGTTGGCTTCCACCATGCGACGAATGATTTTTCCTTGTCCGACCAGATGTTCCTGACCGATGACCTGGTCGATGGTTTTAGGGCGCATGCGAAGCGCGAGATTGTCTGGCATAGCAGTCCTTTCTAACGTGGATTTGAGTAGAATAACTTATCTAATATATCTTACTATGTCCATTCTAGCCTATTAGTTGTGATATTTCAATGGTTTTGCAATATTCAGGGAGTGAGATAGAATCTTTTTGACTATTTAATTTGATGAGGAGAGGTATCAGCATGAGAGAATTGATTTTCCTTAAAACTCAAAATATGATAGTTGAGTCTATTAGCTATTTCAATACACTACTTTTTCAATATCATTGATTGTGATTGTTATGGTATCCCAGTCTTTGGGTGAATCACCTATGTCAGCAATAAAAGTATCTTCACTTAACTTTTCGACAATTGTCGCCGTTTGACCGTTTTTTAACAACACTGTATCAAATTCTTCAATTTTTATGATTTTTCTCCTTGCGTAAGCTTCTTTGGCTTCAGCGAGAGTAATCTTGTTAGGACCACCGTCAATATTTATAATACCTGTATTTTGCCAACGACAAACGTCACAGATATCATAGTCCATAACTTCAGTTCCGCAAACAGGGCAATGTAGCCATATTTCCCCGTCAATTTCCCAAGTCTTTTGTGATTCATTCATGTCGTTTTTCCTTTTATAAGCCATTTTCGCTTCTGCAAGCGTTATTTTATTAGGACCGCCATCGATATTAAATGCTCCCGTATTTTGCCAATGACAAACATCGCAAATATCATAAGTTTCTACTAAAGTTCCACATACAGGGCAATGCACATGCTCCCAACCATCAATGAAAATTAAATTCTCTTTTTTAGTTTTATTCATGATAAACAACTCCTGTTATTTTGTAATACCGTCTTGAGTTAATTCTATGGATGCGATTTCAGATTCATTAAATCCAACATATGGATATTTATCTGTTCTTATTGTAATTTCATCATAGAGTTCATCTTCCGTATCAAGTTTCCCTATAAAGCTATTACAATGACCCTCTAAAATTTGACCATCAACAAAAACAACCCTAATTTCTTTTCCTAAATATTGTTCTAAATTCATTACTGATTTCCTTTCCAATATTATACTTCAAATCAAGTGATATTACTAATGAATAAAGTATGGTAAATGATAAAACAGTTTATCTGACAATGCAAGTTTTTCGTCTGCTGAATGTATTGATTTAGTAGTTTTTGCTAGTCTTTTATAAAAATCGTAATATAATTTTGGGTGATAATCATTTTTTAATGAAGAGAGGAGAAGTAATGTTGAGATTGAATCGCGCCATTTCTAGTGGGTCGAGAAAAGCAGGAACTCTGATAGTTCTGCCTATCCGTTTATATAAGGCTTCCCTTAGAACCACATCTAAGAGCTTTTCGGTATAAGAGAATAATACGTATCACACCTTTACAATACGTGTAACACGTGTTATAATGGTGTCGTCAGGAGGTAAAAGCGCTATGCCTATGACACAAAAAGAGATGGTCAAACTCCTTACGGCCCATGGTTGGATAAAGACCAAAGGCGGTAAAGGCTCCCATATTAAAATGGAGAAGCAGGGAGAAAGACCTATCACAATCCCCCATGGTGAGCTGAATAAGTACACTGAAAGAGGGATAAGAAAGCAAGCTGGGTTGTAAAATTCAGCCCCTGCTTTTTGATATGGAGGTAGTGAAATGTTAGTTACGTATCCAGCTTTATTTTATTATGATGACACAGACGGAGCAGAAGCGACTTATTTTGTCCATTTTCCAGATTTTGAAAACTCAGCTACACAAGGCGAGGGGATTTCTGAGGCTTTGGCTATGGGTTCGGAGTGGTTAGGAATAACTGTTGCAGATTTGATAGAGAGTGATGGAGATTTGCCCCAATCATCTGATATCAATAGCTTGTCTTTAATTGATAATGATCCTTTTAAAGATGATGAAGATTTCGTGTCAACCTATGACCTTGATAAATCTTTTATTTCTATGGTGTCTGTTGACGTATCAGAGTACTTAGGAAGTCAAGAACCAATTAAAAAGACCTTGACCATACCAAGATGGGCAGATAAGTTAGGACGAGAAATGGGGCTTAACTTTTCTCAGACTTTGACAGACGCTATTGCAGATAAGAAGATTCAAGCATAAGATTAAGTGTGACATCGTGGGAATAGTCAATAAAAAAAGCACGTCTAATTGTGCTAGTTACTTATCTATTGATCCTATAGATTTATTAGCCCTTTCGAGGGCTTTTTTGTGTCGACTTTTATGGAAAAAATAAAGAAATTAGACTGTTAAGAAAATCACTAATACCAAGGGTTTAAATGAGGTAATATGGTATAATTAGGACATAAAATAATTTTGTGGTAAGATGGTAGTATCTATTTTAGCATATTTCCGAGCAATCGGGGCGATTTAAGAGTCGCATAGAAAGAGGACAAAATGGCAACATATGGATTTTTAGATGTTTTACAAGAAGAGTTGGACAAGAACTTTCCTTTTGATTATGAGATTAGTTGGGACAAGCGCAATCATGTGGTTGAAGTGAGTTTTCTATTAGAGGCACAAAATGCTGCAGGGGTGGAGATGCTAGATGAAGACGGAGAGGTTTCGTCAGATGATATCCTTTTTGAAGAAGCGGTACTTTTTTACAATCCTGCCAAGTCAACAGTTAATGTAGAAGACTATTTAACTGTTATTCCGTATCTACCTAAGAAAGGTTTCTCTCGTGAATTCTTAGCTTATTTTGCGCTATTTCTCAAAGATACTGCAGAGGTTGGACTAGATGCCCTCATGGACTTTTTGGAAGACCCAGAAGCAGAAGAATTTGTCATGGAATGGAACCAAGAAGTCTTTGAAGAAGGAAAAGAAGGCTTAGAAGAGGGAGAATTCTATCCTTATCCGAGATACTAGGGATTATTGGGAGAGTTTATGAAAAAAATTGTGACGTATTTGATTCAGACAGTGTCTGTTCTTGTGATGATGCTAGCTTTTTCTTGTGGAACAATCGCATTTGCAGAGTTGGGGTATTCCGCAGTTTTAGTTTTTACTTTTGGTTATGCCTTCGCTCTTTTAAGCATGTATTTAATCTTTATTCTTCATGAGTTGGGTCATGCATTTTTCGGTTACCTGACAGGCTATCGACTGGTGGCTTTTGGATTAGGGAATTTTCTTCTGACTAAAAAGTCAGGCAAGTTTTCTCTTAGCCGAACAGCCGTTTTGAAAAATGTTGGTGCTCAGTATGTTGGTTTAAAAGAGAATGAAAGTGATCAAAGAATCATCTTGATGCTTTCAGGAGGCTTGATAGTTCACCTTTGCTTGATATTATTGGCAACACTTTTTGGTTTTTTGACAACAAACTGGTATTTTGCAGGCACTTGGATTTGTCTAAATTTATCTCTTTTTCTTTTCAATGCTCTGCCAGTTGGGATTACCGATGGAGCAAAAATTTGGGAATTGCTACAATACCCTGAAAATACAAAATACGTCTACCTGATGTTGAGGCATTCTGCCCAGACCTTGCTAGCTCCTCAAGAATATGATTTAAAAGACTTTGTCATGTCTGTTGATGAGGATGTGAGAGGGAGTTTTGCAGAAAGTGTTCAGACTCTTCAGGGGTTGGTATTCATATTGGATGATAATATAGAACTTGCAAAGCAACAGTTGCAATCTGTGCTAGAGAAAACAGATAATCCAATGTCTAAAACTAGTTCTCAATTATACCTTCTTCAAGTTGCTCTGATGGAAGGAGATAATAAGAAAGCGGAAGAATATGCAAGTATTCGAGGGGTCAAATCCTTTTTATCTATAAAAACAGCAGATATGCAGGTCATTCAAGCTTGGTATCAATTTAAGGTAAAGAAAGATGTAGTTCAAACTCACAAGGCTATGAAGATTGCTAGACATAAAATGAATAGCAGTCGGATGTTACGGGATGAGAAAAGCTATTATCAAAATTGGTTAGCCGAGCTGGAAAAGGAATTAACCGAAGGAGTCTAATATGGAAATAGAAATTTCTGATTTTACAGGATCTAAGATTGCCTTGATTTGTGGGGATAAGGTCTTGACTATCTTACGTGATGACAAGAACGATATTCCTTGTCCCAACATGTGGGAGTTGCCAGGTGGTGGTCGTGAAGGGGACGAAAGCCCTTTCGAGTGCGTAGCGCGTGAAGTTTATGAGGAACTGGGAATTCATTTAAATGAAGATTGTTTGCTTTGGGGCAAAATTTATCCTAGCGTAATCTTTGAAGGCAAGCAATCGGTCTTTATGGTTGGTCAGCTAAGACAAGAACAATTTGACAATATTACCTTTGGAGATGAAGGACAGGCCTATCAGTTGATGAATATTGAAGAATTTCTTAGTTCCAGTCAAGTTGTACCTCAGTTGCAGGAGAGATTAAAAGATTATTTAAAAGTAAGTGATTAGAAAGGATGGTTCAGTTACATTTCTAAACTGAACCCGCCCTAAACACTGTGCCAAAAAGATAAACTTCTTTTAGACACAAGCGTCTTCAGAGAATTTCCTATTTTGGCTTTGTGTTTTACGGGCTTGGTATCTTAATGATGGAAACATGGCAAGAGTTAAAAGTTACAGTCAAGCGTGAGGGGGAGGAATTGGTTTCCAATCTCTTAATTGAGCTGGGAGCGCAAGGTGTTGCGATTGAAGATAGCATGGACTATGTGGGAAATGTTGACCGCTTCGGCGAGATTTTCCCAGAGGTCGAGCAGCAAGAAGAAATTGTGGTGACAGCCTACTATCCTGATACGGTTGATGTAGCAACGGTTGAGTCAGATTTGCAGGCTCGTTTAGCAGAATTAACGGATTTTATGGACTTGGGTGAGGTCAAGATGGGGACGACTGCCTTGGCTGAGAAAGACTGGGCAGACAACTGGAAGAAATACTATGAACCAGCTCGTATTACTCATGATTTGACCATCGTTCCCTCTTGGACAGACTATGAGGCGACTGCGGGAGAAAAGATTATCAAGCTAGATCCAGGTATGGCCTTTGGAACTGGGACCCACCCAACAACCAAGATGAGTCTTTTTGCCTTGGAGCAGGTTCTTCGTGGTGGGGAAACGGTGATCGATGTGGGGACTGGATCAGGTGTACTTTCCATTGCCAGCTCGCTGCTTGGTGCCAAAGAAATTTTCGCCTATGATCTGGATGATGTGGCAGTTCGAGTGGCTCAGGAAAATATTGAGCTCAACCCTGGTATGGAAAACATCCATGTAGCAGCAGGAGACTTGCTTAAGGGTGTTGAGATTGAAGCAGACGTCATCGTGGCTAATATCTTGGCGGATATTCTCATTCATCTGACTGATGATGCTTATCGTTTGGTCAAGGATGAAGGCTACCTCATCATGAGTGGCATTATCAAGGACAAGTGGGACATGGTGCGCCAGCCGGCTGAGTCAGCTGGATTTTTCCTTGAAACCCACATGATTCAAGGGGAATGGAATGCCTGTGTTTTTAAGAAAACAAAGGATATTTCAGGTGTGATTGGAGGCTAGCATGCAGCAGTATTTTGTCAAAGGCAGTGCAGTCTCTCCTGTTACCATTGAGGACAAGGAAACCAGCAAGCATATGTTTCAGGTTATGCGCTTGAAAGAAGATGATGAGGTTACTTTGGTCTTTGATGATGGCATCAAGCGCTTGGCGCGTGTGCTGGATGTGGAAGCCCGTCAGTTTGAGTTGGTCCAAGAATTAGCTGACAATGTGGAACTGCCAATCCAAGTGACCATCGCCTCTGGTTTTCCCAAGGGAGACAAGCTGGAATTTATCACTCAAAAAGTAACCGAACTGGGTGCCAGCCAAATCTGGGCCTTCCCTGCCGATTGGTCGGTTGCCAAATGGGATGGAAAGAAATTGGGTAAAAAGGTTGAGAAACTGGAAAAAATTGCCCTTGGAGCAGCAGAACAAAGTAAACGTAATATTGTTCCAAGTATTCAGCTTTTCGAGAAAAAAGCAGATTTTCTAGCTCAGTTTGACCAGTTTGACTCTATCATAGTGGCCTATGAAGAATCAGCAAAAGAAGGAGAAGCCGCTGCGCTCTTACAAGCGGTCTCTGGTCTTGAAAAAGGAGCCAAACTGCTCTTTATCTTTGGTCCAGAAGGCGGACTCTCACCTGTAGAAATCGAAAGTTTTGAAGCTAAGGGAGCAGTCTTGGCAGGTCTTGGTCCTCGTATTTTGCGAGCAGAAACAGCACCGCTTTACGCCTTATCAGCCCTTAGTGTTTTATTAGAATTAGAGAAATAAGAGGAAGAAAATGGAACAAAAACATCGTTCAGAATTTCCAGAGAAGGAACTTTGGGATTTAACAGCCCTATACCAAGATCGTGAAGATTTCTTGCGTGCAATCGAAAAGGCTCGTGAAGATATCAACCGATTTAGCCGAGATTACAAGGGCAATCTTCACACTTTTGAGGATTTTGAAAAGGCATTTGTGGAATTGGAACAAATCTATATTCAGATGAGCCATATTGGAAACTATGGCTTTATGCCTCAGACGACAGACTATAGCAATGACGAATTTGCTAACATTGCCCAAGCTGGGATGGAATTCGAAACAGATGCCAGTGTAGCCTTGACCTTCTTTGACGATGCCTTGGTGGCAGCAGACGAGGAAGTCTTGGACCGTTTGGGTAAATTGCCACATTTAACAGCTGCCATTCGTCAGGCCAAAATCAAAAAAGCCCACTATCTAGGGGCTGATGTGGAGAAGGCCTTGACCAATCTCGGTGAAGTTTTCTACAGTCCGCAGGATATTTACACTAAGATGCGAGCTGGGGATTTTGAAATGGCTGACTTTGAAGCTCATGGCAAGACCTACAAAAACAGCTTTGTGACCTATGAAAATTTCTACCAAAACCATGAGGACGCTGAGGTCCGTGAGAAATCCTTCCGTTCCTTCTCGGAAGGTCTTCGTAAGCACCAAAATACGGCTGCGGCAGCCTATTTAGCCCAAGTCAAGTCTGAAAAACTCTTGGCAGATATGAAGGGCTACGACTCAGTCTTTGATTATCTTCTAGCTGAGCAGGAAGTGGACCGTGCTATGTTTGACCGCCAGATTGACCTCATCATGAAGGATTTTGCGCCGGTTGCTCAGAGATACCTCAAACATGTTGCCGAGGTAAATGATCTTGAAAAGATGACTTTTGCAGACTGGAAATTGGATTTGGATAGCGCCCTGAATCCTCAAGTGACTATTGACGACGCCTATGATTTGGTCATGAAGTCGGTAGAACCTTTGGGGCAAGAATATTGTCAGGAAGTGGCTCGCTATCAAGAAGAGCGCTGGGTGGACTTTGCTGCCAATAGTGGCAAGGATTCTGGTGGCTATGCAGCGGACCCATATCGCGTGCATCCTTATGTTCTCATGAGCTGGACAGGTCGTTTGAGCGATGTCTATACCTTGATTCATGAAATCGGTCATTCTGGTCAATTTATCTTTTCTGACAACCACCAGAGCTACTTCAATGCCCATATGTCGACCTACTATGTTGAAGCACCGTCAACTTTCAATGAATTGCTACTCAGTGATTACTTGGAGCACCAATCTGACGACCCACGTCAAAAACGTTTCGCTCTTGCCCATCGCTTGACAGATACCTACTTCCATAACTTTATTACCCACCTCTTGGAAGCAGCCTTCCAGCGTAAGGTGTATACATTGATTGAAGAAGGGGAGACCTTTGGAGCAAGCAAGCTCAACAGCATTATGAAGGAAGTTTTGACCGATTTCTGGGGAGATGCCATTGAAATCGATGATGATGCAGCTTTGACTTGGATGCGCCAAGCTCACTACTACATGGGCTTGTATAGTTACACTTACTCAGCAGGGCTAGTCATTTCGACTGCGGGTTACCTTCATCTGAAACATTCAGAAACTGGAGCTGAAGATTGGCTCAATCTCCTCAAATCAGGTGGTAGCAAGACACCGCTTGAGTCAGCTATGATTATCGGTGCTGATATTTCAACAGATAAACCACTCCGTGATACCATTCAATTCTTGTCAGACACGGTTGACCAGATTATCGCCTACAGTGCCCAGTTGGGAGAGTAGGGGAATAGAGAGCTTGTTCTAGAATGATGTTTATGAGCTTGTTAAGCGTCATTCTATTTGTTTTAGCTGTAGCTATTTTCAAACACGCCGTTGAAGGTCGTGATGTTAAATTTGAACTTGTTGTAGAGTTGATATTGATAGTTATTTACTTCATTTTATATCAGATCGTATTTAATTAAGAATTCAATATTAAGTCATCTAAGGACGGCTTTGTGAACAGTTCTAGAAATGTAGAGGTATTGACCATGTATCAAGAGTTAATTAGAAAAATAGCAGAAGAAAAACCGAGCTATCGTCAAGAAGAAATTCAGTGGTTGCTTGATCATTTGGGAGATCCTTCTCCAGAAATTCGCGATGACCTTGTTTTTACAAGCTTTGCTAGAGGGATTCAGGAAGAACTATTTACACAGGAGCAATTTCAGTTCATTGCTGAAGGGATTTCATCTGATGGAGGGTTAGATAAAGAGATTGATAAGGTAGGCCTGTCAACCCTTGAACGTTCCTTTAGGGCGCTTATTTATGCAAATCTCTTGTCTGCGGATGCCAACCAGCAATCGATTTTTTATCAGGGATTAAATGAAGGAATTCGTAATGTCCTTTTAAATCAAGGTTTGTATTATCTTTCAAAAGAAAAGGATACAAGGGGTTTTTCAAGTCAGTATGGTTGGGTTCATGCTTTTGCACATGGAGCCGATTTACTGACAGAGGTGGTTTGTCATCCAGACTTTCCTAAAAACAGAATTCATGAAGTATTTGACATACTTGGCCAACTATTTAAAAGAATTTCGATTCGCTTTACAGATGATGAGGATTGGCGTTTAGCAAGAGTGATCTATGAACCTATTTTACAAGGGAAGTTGGAGCAAGAACAAGTAGCTTCTTGGATAAAAACAGTTGATTTTCCGATAGAAGAAAGGAAGGATTTTTACAAATTTTCCAACTTTAGATCCTGTTTGTTGGAAGTCTATGTCCAACTTGACCAGAGAAATAGTTTACAAGATGACTTGAAAGAAGCTATCCAGTCTTTTCGATACTAGGGATAAGCTAATAGTTCTATGATTTTCAAAAAACTTTCCAATCAATTTTCTTGAAACCCTTTCCCTCTTTTGATAGACTAGTATCTAGTTTTTGAAAAAAGGAGAAAGAAAATGAAAAAATTTGTCGCTGAGTTAATCGGTACGTTCATGCTTGTGTTCGTTGGGACAGGAGCTGTTGTTTTTGGAAATGGTCTTGAAGGTCTTGGTCACCTAGGAATCGCCTTTGCCTTTGGTTTGGCAATCGTGGTTGCAGCTTACTCAATCGGAACTGTTTCAGGTGCTCACTTGAACCCAGCTGTTTCGATTGCTATGTTTGTAAACAAACGTTTGTCATCTTAAGAGCTTGTAAACTACATCCTTGGACAAGTAGTTGGAGCTTTCTTAGCATCTGCTTCTGTATTCTTCCTCTTGGCTAACTCAGGCATGTCAACTGCTAGTCTTGGTGAAAATGCCTTGGCAAACGGTGTCACTGTCTTTGGTGGTTTCTTGTTTGAAGTCATCGCAACTTTCTTGTTTGTCTTGGTTATCATGACTGTGACATCAGCAAGCAAGGGTAATGGCGCGATTGCTGGTTTGGTAATCGGTTTGTCCTTGATGGCGATGATTCTTGTGGGATTGAACATTACTGGGCTTTCAGTAAATCCAGCCCGTAGCTTGGCACCAGCTGTCTTGGTAGGTGGCGCAGCCCTGCAACAAGTTTGGATTTTCATCCTTGCACCAATTGTTGGTGGAGTTCTTGCAGCCCTCGTTGCGAAAAACTTCCTTGGAACAGAAGAATAATTGAAACTCAAAAAGCCTTGCTCCTCATCTCGAGGAACAGGGCTTTTTCGTATCTGTTTATACTTAATGAAAATCAAAGAACAAACTAGGAAGCCAGCCACAGGTTGCTCAAAGCACTGTTTTGAGGTTGTAGATGAAACTGACAAAGTCAGTAACCATACATACGGCAAGGCGATGTTGACGCGGTTTGAAGAGATTTTCGAAGAGTATTAACGGTTGTCAATTTTCTCTGGATAAAGGTCGTGTTGGAAGAGGCGTTGTTCTGCCAAGCCTTCATACTTAGTTCCAGGTTTACCGTAGTTGTAGTAGGGGTCGATTGAAATGCCACCGCGCGGAGTGAATTTTCCCCAGACTTCTAAATAGCGAGGGTCTAGCAAGTTGACCAAGTCTTTCCCGATGGTGTTGATACAGTTTTCGTGAAAATCTCCGTGGTTTCGGTAACTAAAGAGGTAGAGTTTGAGGGATTTTGACTCGACACAGAGCTTGTCAGGAATGTAGGAAATATAAATAGTTGCAAAGTCTGGCTGAGCAGTTATTGGGCAAAGCGAGGTAAATTCAGGACAGTTGAATTTGATAAAATAGTCATTTTCCACATGACGATTGTCAAAGGATTCGAGGACTTCTGGTTGATAGTCGAAAATGTAGTTGGTTTCTTTGTTGCCTAGTAGGCTGAGGTTTTTCATTTCTTCTTGTTGTGACATGATTTTTTCTTTCTAATCTTAAACACCACGTTGATTGTCGTAGAGGAGGGTATGGAGTTGAGGAAGGACGCGGACATTGCCCCAGCTATCGTCAGCAGCGATGCGTTCCCATAGTTCTTTGAGACGGTCCAGTTGGTCTTGGACAATATTGCCTGTAGCCTTGGGCTCAGGATTTCCTGCTGATAAGAAGAGAACATCTGGTTGGTAGCGTTCTTGAATTTCTTTGGCAAAGGCTAAATCGGCATCATCAAAGACAGGGATTTTAAAGGTGACCTTGTCTGGATCCAGTTGGGAAACGATAAAGTCCAAGGTCTCGAAGTTGACTTCCATCTTGGATGAGGGAGGTTTGGGGCTCAGAGTGACCTGGTCGATGTCTTTTAACCAATTTTGCCAGCGGGATCCTTGGGTCTCAACAGCAAGGGTGACACCACGTTCCTTGAGCTTGGTGACCAGTTCAGCCATGTTGGCTGCTAGGATAGCGGGATTTCCGCCAGACAGGGTAACATAGTCGTAGCTCCCTAGTTTATCCAAGGCAGCAATGACTTCGTCAGCCGTCATGCGAGTTGGTTTTTCAGAACCATCCCAAGTAAAGGCAGAATCGCACCAGTCGCAGTGGTAGTCGCAACCAGCAGTGCGGACAAACATGGTTTTCTGCCCAATAGTACGACCTTCACCTTGAAAGGTTGGGCCAAAGATTTCCAGAACTGGTAGTTTGAGGACACGTTCCCTAGTCATCTAACCACTCCCGTCTAAACTCTGCAAAGGCAGTCGGAGTTTCATAGAGGCGAACGTATTCCAAACGAAGACCGCGTTCGTCGGGCAACTCTTGATTCATGGTTTGGAAAATCCAGTAAACCATATTTTCAGCAGTCGTGTTCATATAAGGCAGGGTTTCATTGAGATAGCGATGATCCAAGTGGGGTTCTAAGAAGTCCTTGTAGATCGCTTTGATGTCTCCAAAATCGTAGGTCATACCACGTTCATCTAAAAATCCACTGACAGCAATCTGCAGATGATAGGTGTGGCCGTGCAGGGATTTGCATTTCCCTTCATAGTGAAAGAGGTGGTGGGCAGCATCAAAGGTAAATTCTTTTGATACCAAGGTTCTGTGAGGATTGTAGACAAGAGACTCCCCTGTTTCCTGTTTGATTTCTTTGGGTGCAAAAAACATTAGCCCTCTCCTTTCTGTGAGAGATAGACATCTAAACCATGCTGACGTAGGTGGCAGGCTGGGCAATCCCCACAGCCACTTCCGATGATCCCATTGTAGCAGGTCAAGGTCTTTTCACGAACATAGTCAAAGGCACCGAGTTGGTCGGCTAATTCCCAAGTTTCAGCCTTGTCTAGCCACATGAGAGGCGTTTGGATAACAAAGTCGTAATCCATGGCAAGGTTGAGCGTCACATTGAGAGATTTGACAAAGACATCTCGACAATCGGGGTAGCCAGAGAAGTCAGTCTCGCAGACACCTGTCACGATATCTTTAATACCACGTTGCTTGGCAAGAACTGCCGCAAAGGAAAGAAAGAGGTGGTTGCGGCCGTCAACGAAGGTATTGGGAAGCTCTCCCTCTTTTTGCTCAATCTCCATATCAGAGGTCAAGGCATTTTCAGTGATTTGTCCCAGCAGAGACATATCTAAGATGTGATGACGAATGCCCTGTTCCTTAGCGATTTCTCTAGCAACTTGAATTTCGAGATGATGGCGTTGGCCGTAAGCAAAGGTGACAGCTTCGACTGTTTCATAGTGTTCTTTAGCCCAAAAGAGGCAGGTTGTAGAATCTTGACCGCCACTAAAGACGACCAAGGCTGATTGACGTTTCATAGTACTCCTTCCAAAATGGGAAATGTTGAGAGCACGCAAAAAGCTCCCATGAGGGAGCTAAAAAATACCAAGTCAAGGTTTTTTTTAGCGATGGCATGTCCCAAACATCGTAATATTCTACCTACAGTCTAGCATATTTTTTGAAAAATGGCAAAGGGCAAGAAAAAAGAGACCAAAGCAAGTACTTGGTCTCTCGTTTGATTAGCTCAATTCAGCAACGATGGCCTTGATTTGTTCTGCTGTGTGAACACCAGCAACTTGTTTCACCACTTGGCCGTCTTTTTTGAAGAGAAGGGTTGGGATAGACATGATTCCAAAGGCACGAGCTGTGTTTGGATTTTCATCCACGTCCATTTTAACGATTTTCAAAACATCTTCTGAAAGTTCTTCAGACAATTTATCCAAGATTGGACCTTGCATACGACATGGACCACACCAAGTTGCCCAGAAGTCTACCAAGACCAAACCGTCTTTTGTTTCTTGTTCGAATGTTGCATCTGTAATTGCTTTTGCCATTGTATTTCTCCTTTTTTAGTTATATTGGCTTAAATCTTGTTTCATGAGATAGAAGAAGACATCTCCATAAGTCCCATGGTAGTCCAAATCATGACCGTTGTAAGTTAATTTTTGGACAGGATAGTAGTCTGCGACGCCGATAAGGCAAGCTTGTTGCGAACGATCAAAGTCTTCATAAGATTCGAAAGTTACAGTTCTTTCGTTCTTGCTGGCATCTAGATAGGTAATTTCAATCATTTAAAAAACTCCTTTGTTTAATGATGACTTTATTTTACTCCTTGTAAAAGAGAATGTCAAGAAAAATGATTGCGCACGCAACTTTTTTCTAAAATCATCTTAAAGCAAGAAATCCAAACCAGTTTCCAAGCTTTCTTCGACAGCCTTTTGTAGTGTGGCTAGTGTTTTTTGCCCATCACTTGTCAGGCAGATAAAGCTAGAACGTCTATCTTGATCACAACACATGCGACTAAGCAGACCGCAATTTTTGGCTTCCAAGCGAGCCACCATCCGAGAAACAGCACTCGGGCTCAGATGAAGCTTATCTGGCAGGTCAATCTGGCGTAGAGATTTTTCTTGAGCCAAGTCCAGATAGTAGAGCAGGTAAAACTCTTTCAAGGTCAGACTTTGGTCGCTTTGCTGGGCAATGGTCTCTTCCAAGAGACCTTCGATTTCTTTCTGCCGTCGATTGAAGTCAAACCATTTTTCCAAATAGGTCATAGTATCTCCTTTCTTTTTAGGTTCATAAATAGAAGAATGTCCATTCGCGGACAGTCTCTGTATCACAAGATGATTGCGCATGCAATAATTATACTACTTTTCAAAAGAGCTGGCAAGAAGGACGCTAAAATCTTTTATCCTAAATTACACTGTTTTCACTAGTCTTTAATTGTCTGTGTCCCCTTTCCTCTCTAATTTTTAATGACTTTTGTGCATTTCCTTGAAATTTTCTGAAAAAAGAGTAAACTGGTATGCAAGAAGTCTATTTCGTGGAGTTTAGGATGAAATTATATGTTCAATTAATGATTCTCTTTGTGATTTCTCTAATCGGAGAGGGGATTTCCAGTTTCTTTCATTTGCCTATCCCAGGCAGTATTATCGGTTTGATTATTCTCTTTCTAGCCCTACAATTCAAGTGGCTGAGAACCAGACATGTCAACATGGTTGGGAATTTCTTGCTGGCCAATATGACCATTCTCTTTTTGCCGCCAGCAGTGGGAATCATGGAAAAGTTTGATGTGATTGCTCCCTATCTTTTGCCCATTGTTTTGATTGTCTTTTTTGCAGCTGTTATCAATATTATCCTCATTGCTTTGGTGGTTCAGTTTATCAAGAGACGGTTTGAGGGAGATTATGAGAAAGGAGATGCCAAATGAGTGAATTTGTTTCCAATCCCCTGTTTGGGCTTGCCCTGTCTATCCTAGCTTATCTAGTGGGGATGTTGATTTACAGACGCTTTCCCCATCCATTGACAACACCCTTGCTTTTGTCAGCTGTTTTCATTATCATTTTTCTAAATCTGACGGGTATTTCTTACCAAGATTACTACCAAGGTGGGGTTTATCTGAACAACTTGATTGTCCCATCGACCGTGGCTCTAGGGATTCCGCTTTATAAGAGTTTTCACCTGATGAAGCACTATGCACGGAGTATTCTCTTTGGTAGTCTGTTAGCGGTAGTGGTCAATACCTCTTTCACAGCCCTTGTGGCCAAAATCTTTGGTATGGACTTTTTCCTAGCCATTTCTCTCTTTCCCAAGTCAGTAACAACCGCCATGGCAGTGGGAATAACAGAAAAATTACAAGGCTTGACCACCGTGACCTTGGTGGTTGTAGTGGCGACTGGGATTTTAACCAGTGTCATCGGCCCAACTCTTTTGAAGTGGTTGAAAATTGACGACCCAGTAGCTGTTGGTCTTTCTCTTGGAGGAACAGGCCACGCAGTCGGAACAGGCACAGCTTTTCGATACGGTTCTGTAGCAGGAGCCATGGGTGGTTTGGCTATCGGTGTCACTGGTATTCTCTATGTCTTTGTCAGCCCCATCGTAGCTAGTTTGATATTGAGTTAAAAAGCAAGGAATTCGGGTTCCTTGCTTTTTCAAATCGTATGTTATAGACTATTACTTTTCTTTGCTTAAGTGCATGACTTGGTCATAGTGTTTTAAGTCTTCTTCCGTGTAGTGGTGAATGACTTCAATGACTGTTTGATGTAGGGAGAAGAGTAAGTCACTGATCTTTCTGCTATTTTCCGAGTCAAGATTAGCCTTAATCTCATCTGCTAAGATGAGTTGACTATCATGGTAGAGGGCTCGGGCGATTTCAAGGCGTTGTTTCTCGCCACCAGATAGACTGTCATTACTAAGTGTTCGATTTTTCAAATGTTCTAAACCAGTTGTCTTGAGGATATGATTTAATCTTTCCTCTTTTTTATCCAGTCCTAGAAGGATATTATTTTCCAGAGAGAGCGTGTCAAAGTAATGGCTATCTTGGAGGATATAGGAACTAAAGCTTGTGATTTCTTGACGTGACAGGTTCTGACCAGCAAAGCTAATCTGACCACTTGTCGGTGTCTCTTCTCCATGAATGATATTGAGCAGGGTTGTTTTACCAGAGCCACTTTCTCCGATAATGGCAATTTTTTCTCCTTGCTTAATGTGCATGGAAATCGGAGACAGGAGGCTATTCCCATCTTTTTCTAGAAAGATGGTGTCAAGTTGGATAGGGAAAATGTTTTCTATACTTCTAGGCGAGATGGAGTCAGACTGACCTAAAAGTTTTTGGTATTTGTTGAGAAGACTTCGAGTTGCTTTTCGGGTGTTGGTAAAGTAGGCCAGCTCTTGGAATTGATAGCCGATATTATGGGAAACCAGATAGATGGCTACAAAACTAGCCGCATCTAAATAATTATAGTAGGTCATAAAGCCACCAATGACGATTGGTGTGACAGAACAAAAGGCATCGATGCTATTGATCAAGAGACTGTTTAAAGTTCGTTGTTTTTCATAGTTGATTTCGGTATCTAGACTGGTTTGTAATTGCTTTTGATAGCGAGCAAAAAAGTAGTTTTGCCCCTGATAATAGCGAATTTGTTGGCTACCACCAATAAAATTTGTCAAGCTTGCTAAGTAGCTCTGGTTAACAGTGGACCGCTTTTCAGAAAGTGAATCCAAACGCTTTGATCCGATAGCACTGCAGAGGACAGGAAAGGAGTAGAAGAGGATGAAAATCAAGCCTAGGTAAAAATTGGTCCACAGGGCATAGAGAATGGACACAGTGGTAAAACCCAGAGAAGAAATGATGATAACCGTTGGTTCGATATAGCTTTCTTCTAGTTGCTTGACGTCGTTTTCTAGGTTGGACAAAATATCCTTTTCATCAATCTCATAACTGTTTAAAAATCGCTTGAAAATAGCACTCTTGATTCCATATTTGAAGTCAGTAATCAAACGGGCATAGTAATAGCGTTTCCCAGCTAAGCCTAGTAAGAGGATGAGGTTTCCAAGGATTCCCAAAATCAAAACTTTCCAAAGAAGGCCTAGTTCTTGATTGGTAAAACTGGCAACAATATTCTGAACAAGGGCTGGCGTGATAATTGCTTCCAGCCAAGTAATGGCAATAGAAAAGAAGTAAAGTACGAGGTGTTTCTTACTAACAAATCTTCTCAGCATAAAGAGTTGACCT
Organism: uncultured Streptococcus sp.; assembly: GCF_963516575.1. Taxonomy (GTDB): domain Bacteria; phylum Bacillota; class Bacilli; order Lactobacillales; family Streptococcaceae; genus Streptococcus. Next base: position 42,406 of record NZ_CAUQCP010000002.1, on the reverse strand, counting down.
CCCTATCGATATACATGCAATCAGTTTTAAAGTTATTATACTCCTTTTTATTAAATGCTTCATACTAAAAATGTAATTTTTTTGGGGGGATATATACTATCAATGCTTATTAGGATATAGCAAAAAAATTATAAATATATGAAATAAGTGTGTTTAATGAGTGTTCATTTTTTATCAGAATGAATCGCTGATACAGGATTAAAAGAACTAAGTATTTCTTTTTGTTTTGAATGAGATACGTGAGTATAGATTTGTGTGATTGATATAGAACTATGTCCAAGAATTTGTTGAATGTATCGAATATCTACATCACTATCTAGAAGCATTGTCGCAAAACTATGTCTAAACATATGCGGTGTAATAGTTCTAGAAAAGTTATTTTGTTCAACGATTCTCTTTATTACTAAACGTACACTTTGCTCTGATAATGGTTTAAGTGAATGTTTCCCTGGGAACAAGAAATCATTTGATTCATTTCTTGTTTTATTTGTATATGTTTCTAATAAATTGAATGTTTTTTGATCTCCTAAAAATAGGATACGTTCTTTCTTCCCCTTTCCTATAATATGGAGTGTCTTGTTGGAAAGATTAATATCTTTGAGATGAATGTGGCAAAGTTCAGAAATTCTGATCCCTGTCGAAAGTAAAAGGGAAATAATTAGTAGATTTCTTTCGGCTTTTTGTTTTTGATAATCGGTTTTAGATAGAACTACTTTCTGTTCTAAATATAGAAAAATATTTTTCAGAATGTCATACGGAATCGTTTTAGGCAATACTTTTTCAGTTCTAAATTGAAAGCGCAATTGATTGAAGGGATTCTCTTCAATTATGTTCTGGTATTTTAGATAGTTATAAAACACCTTCATACAAGCAATTTTTCTTCTTAATGTATTCGTTTTTATGTTAGATTGTGTCAACTGTTCTATATAGGATTCGACATTATCATAGTCTGAGTTATAAAATTGCATAAGATCATTCTTATAAGCACGAATCGTGTGCGAACTCAAACGCTTATGAGTTTTGCAATAATCTAAGTAAGTAGAAATAAGTTTATAATCCATAAAAATCTCCTTTATCAATAATCATGCTATTATAAACCTATTTGGGTGCTTTGTATAGCGATAATAAATAGTTATCGGTAGGAGAGAGATGAAAAAACTAAAAAAACAATTTATTTCTGATTTTAGTGCGGCAATGTTAGAAAATAATGCAGCAATTTTTGCTGGTGCAGGACTTTCTGTTCCCTCAGGTTATGTAAACTGGAAAGAATTATTACGGCAATTTTCTGATTCGATTGGACTAAATATTGATAAAGAGTATGATTTAATTTCAGTTGCACAATATTACAAAAATTCTGCACAATCAAAAAATCAGATTTCACAAAAATTAATACAAGAATTTACAAAAGACTCTAAAGATAATAATTTGCTAACACTGTTAACGAGCATGCCTATTGAAACTTTTTGGACAACTAATTATGACCACTTAATTGAAGATAATTTGAAGAAAGCTGGAAAACGTGTAGACATCAAGATTGATAATAATGATTTGTCAATTACCCCTCCAAATATTGATGCGACTGTCTATAAATTTCATGGAGATATTTCTAGACCCTATGAGGCAATATTGACTCGTGATGATTACGAGAGTTTTGATAAGAGTCACAAACTTTTTATTCAAACACTCCGCGGAGATCTGATTAGTAAAACATTTGTATTTGTAGGATATAGTTTAAATGATCCAGATATTCAGCAAATTCTAAGCAAAATTAGACTATTAATCGGAGAAAATATTAGGATGCACTATTGTTTTAGGAAAAATTTGACCATTGATATGTTTGAAAATTCCCAAGACCCTGAAAGTGAATTAGAATACGGAAAGATAAAACAAGAGCACGAAATAAATGATTTAAAAAGATATGGTATTCATACTATTTTGATTGAAGATTATAATGAGATTGATGAACTATTTAATCAATCTTATAAGTTATGTTTAACTAATAGTGTATTTATTGCTGGAAGTTGTAGAAATTATGGAGAATGGGATGAAGATAGTGCTACTGAGTTCCTATATCTTTTAGGATATAAATTAATTGCTAATGAAATTATAGTAGGTAACGGTAATATAGAAGGTGTAGGACCACAGGTGATTAATGGTGTAATGACCGCTATTAATGATAAAAATCTTGATATTTCGAAATATCTAAAAATTAAAACTCTCCCATTAATTAAAGGTAGCGATAAACATATTGATAGTTCGGCAAAGAAAAGATTCCAAGATAATATGATATCAGAAGCAGGTATAGTTATATTTGTCTTTGGAAATCAATACTATGACGGAACTTTATCTAAATCCAAGGGAGTACTAGAAGATTTTGACAGGGCTATAAAGCAAAATAGATTTATTATTCCCGTAGGTTCAACTGGTTGGAGCTCTTTAGAAGTATACCAAACACTTTTATCTGAAATTGATAAATATTCTTATCTCACTCCTTTTCTAGATAAGCTACTGATAGAAAAAGATCCTGAAATTTTATCTCAAACTATTATTGATTGCATTAAGCACATCAGAGATGCTTACATCATGGATAAACTTTAATAATAAATCAGTATATAAAGGCTTTTTACTTTAATAAAAACAGAAGACTCACCATTTAATTTCAATTCGGTGAATCTCTGTTTTTTAGTTTTATATGTTTAATGTTCTCTAAGGCTATTTTGAACATTTATAGAAACGTCTTAATATATATTTCTTGGATGATTTCCAATATTTTAAAATGGTACTCCCCTTGGAAATCTTTCCTAAATAAACGTTCTTTTAATAGTCTAGTTATTGCGATACAAAACAAGATTTCATGTGTTAGTTTAAAATTCCCCAACCGTTTTTGTTTTCTCAAATATTGAGAGAAGTTATCTAGGATAAAAATAGCATCAATACTATTTACAGTAGTATGTCGAATTTGTTCTAATAAAAAATTACCAACATAACTGTCAATTGAAAAATTAGAAATATTTCTGCAAATAATATTGTTCAAGTGCAGCAATATAAAGCGATCTACGATATAATCAGTTTCTTTTAACGATGATACCGTTAATAAATTATAATTTTTTAAGAAAGTATATTCATTAGGAATATCTTCTTTTTTTATTTTATACAATATTGGAAAAAAAGGAATCCTTTTCTTCATCGCATAATCTAGCTCTTTTATACACCATGCTTTGTTAAAGAATGTTTCATCGAATATAAAAATAATTCCATAATAATCAGCACTTTTATCGAGTACAGTATATAGATTATCAATTATTTCATCTCCAATGTTAATTTCAAATTTGTCAATCCAGGTTTTTAATCCTATTTCATTTAACGTATTATTCAGATTATTTACAAATTCGTAGTAAATATCTCTTGAATAACTTATGAAATATTGAAATTCTCTCACATCTCTCTCCTACCGATAACTATTTATTATCGCTAGTATATCATAAAAAATAGTATTTCACTAATTTTATAGTGGAAGATAAAGAGATAAAAAACAAAGAAACATTGTTTGGTATAACGCATTTAATTTTCTATAGAATATTCAATCTAGATTATCTTTTATAAATCTAGATTGAATAAAAGTCTAATAAGTAAGAGAGATTCTTTTCCATAATTTCTCGAATAGAACACAAAAAGCGAACAAAACAGAATTTGTTGTTTCGATTCGCTTTTTGTATTATTATCTAGTTTTTTTGTAGCTATGATAACATTTAGTCTGAGCATGTACACTAATAGCTGATGGAATAAAATGTGTACTTTAGATTATTTCCAAGCGCCACTGGCATCTACATAGTAACCATCTGGTGTGTAGGTATTGTGAAGCATCTTACCAGTTGAATCAAGATAGTACCACTGACCGCCATCTTTGACCCAACCAGTCGTCATAGCACCTGAGTCTTTTAGGTAGTACCAAGATCCGCTATCTTTCACCCAACCTGTTGCCATAGCACCTGAGTCTTTTAGGTAATACCAAGAGTTATTATCATATAGCCAATCACTAGCAATCATAGCTCCTGATGATTTAAAGGCATACCAGTTGCCACCTTGATAGAGCCAAGTTTGATTGAACATGACTCCTTTATCATTCATAAAGTACCAAGTTCCCTTGTCCTTAACCCAAGCATTTTGAACTAATTGCCCTTGTTTTTGATAGTACCACTTTTCACTGTAATTATTTTTTAGCCAGCTTTCTGCTTTTACAATCGGATAAAGTATTTTGAAGGCTCCTCCCCCCCTGTAGGAATGACTGATAACTCCTGGTTTTTGAAGTTTCAATTCTACATGGTCGTCTTCCCAAGCATAGACTTTTTGACCATTGACAGTCTCTGGTAAGGTAGCAGTGTAAGTCTTTGTTTGATAATCCCATTTGGCATCGAGGTAGGTGTATTGATCATTTGGTTCGTCAATACGGAAGTAACTACTCTTTCCACCATCATGATATACATCATCTACTACTTTAGTGGACCAGGTCTTTACCTCATTTCCGCTCTTGGCTTCTACCTTGATATCTCCTCTATAGCCATAAGGTACATAGAAATTAAGGTAACGTCCCTCTGTACCGACCATAGACTTGTCCTTTTCTTGACCTAGAAAATTGACAGTCTGATCTTGACCATTTAAAGTAACTTTCCACTCGATTTTCTCAGTTTTTGGCAAATCCAATACTTTGATATCTACTTCATTGCCATTATTAAATCGGAGAATTTTGCCATCTTGATACCAAACATCACCCTTAATAACCCATTCTTCTTTAAGCTCAAATGCCTGCCCTGAATGAGGGAAAGCCAGTAAGGCTAGACCAGCTAAAGACAAACCAAATAATGTGATTTTTTTTGATACTTTCATTTTCCTAACTCCTTATTTTTGGAATAAAACAAATTGACTGTTTTTAGGATAAACTGATACATGTTGCTCCTTATTACTGTTTGATGCAGCTTCAAGGACTAGAGGATAAGAGTATTGATACAGTTCCTCTAAAGTGATTTTTCCGTTAGTATTGGTGTCTGCCATAGGCGAAATCATTCTATTTTGAAGTGAATCCCAACCTGTACCCATTGCCCAGTATCTAGTGGCAAGACTACCTATTCCGACTGCACTATACGATTTTTCACCTTTCCAAGAGGCACATAGTACGAGGAATTTAGAATCAAGCATTTCACCATTCTTACTTGCTAGATTTCCTGTTGAGAATCCTGCCAAAAATGCTTGTTCATCAAATCTTTCTTCAGAATTGGAGACGGCCTTTTCATCTGATTTACCTACATCTATAATTGTTCCTGAATAGCAACAATCCAGCATAACCACAAACTTACCTTTATATTGTTTCAGTAGAGATGCCAATTCCCAGCCTGAAAATGTCTGACCATCGCTACCAAGATAGATTCTTCCGTCTCTTCCTCCATGACAAGTAAGGTAAAGATAGTTCACATCGCTTTCGCTAGAAGATTTGAAAAGTTCTTCCATTTTTGCAATAATCTCAGCTTTTGTTTTATCAGGGAAACGAACAACTTTACTAAAGTTTTGGTTGCTAAAAACCCTTTCCATAGCATTAACATCTTCGATAGGTACTGCTCTCGTTGATGTTTCACCAAGAACTAAAGCCCGACGATTAATCGTTTGTCTTACTCCACTACTAGCAAAGAAATAAGTATCATCTCCAATATTGTGCCAACCTGTCTGCATAGCACCACTAGTAGATAGATAATATTCGTTTCCACCGATAGTCTGTAATCCTGTTTTCATGGCACCACTATCATCTAGATAATACCATTTCCCATATTCTTTAATCCAACCTGTCTTCATCCAACCTTCATTATCAAAATAGTACCAGGTGCCATTTATTTGTTCCCATCCATTTGTAGTATAAGAACCATCAGAATGTTTATACCACCAACGGCTACCAGACTTTATCCAACTTCCACTTGACTTACTATAAGTTGTTTGAGAGGATGATTCTTGAGCAGAAACTGGACTATTTACTGCTAGTGTTGACACTAGGCTCAGTAAAGCAACTGATGCCAATAAAATTTTTTTCATAATCATATTGTCCTTTCTATTTTATTTTTGTATAATCATATCACAAATAAAAAAATCAGGTTTTATTTTTTGCAGAAATGGAAGAGGTATGTTATGGAAAATTTCGGAGCAATTTTAAAGGATATTCGTATTTCAAAAAATTTTAGCCTTAAAGATTTATCATGTAATGAAATTAGTGAATCAACTATTTCTCGTTTCGAAAATGGCATTACAAAATTATCTATTAATCATTTTTATCTTCTGTTAAATCGCCTGGGGATATCATTTTCGGAATTTGAAGAATTAGTTCATTGCTATTATTCTAAAAAAGAATGTTTTTTTGAAGAATTAGAACATGCTGTGAACTCTTCAGATATCATTTTGTTACAAGAACTAATAAAGAAAATAGAGCTAAAACAAAAGCAGGAGAAAAGCTTATGCAATTATCACATAAAATTGATTGCTGAACAACAGATTAATCGGCTTGCAAACCTTTCTTACAATACATCTAAATGCAATGAGATAATAAAGTACTTGCTTTCTGTAGATAATTGGATGGAGTATGAACTAAAAATTTTTTATCATTCGGTGTTTTTTATGAACACTAAAACCATTAGCTTACTATATAGAGCGGTAATCAAGAAAACACGACATTTTTTAAAAACAGATATGGGAACACATAGAGTAATTCCTTTATATTTATTTAATTTAGAATTATTATTAAAAAATAATTTGTTAGATAGCGCTCAATTTTTTATAGATGATTTAGAAAATTTACTTACCAGACAAGGATATTATTTTGAAAAGAATTATTTGCTTTTTTTAAAAGGTATTTATCTCATAAAAACGAATCAAATAGAGTTAGGTAAAAAAGAATGTTCCAAAGCTATGAAAATATGTAAGGAATATAATGATAGTGACACAATAGAGAAATTAAACAAGACCTTTAAATCAGATTTTGTTATTTATACTCAATGAAAATCAAAGAGCAAACTAGGAAGCTAGCCGCAGGTTGCTCAAAACAGTGTTTTGAGGTTGTAGATAGAACTGACGAAGTCAGTAACATATATACGGCAAGGTGAAGCTGACGTAGTTTAAATTTGATTTTCGAAGAGTATTAATTGGTTAGAAGGATTCGTTTGTAAAATAAAGTTAGACAGAAAATGAGATAAAAGAAAAAGGATAGCCTCTCTGCGATGAGATGTTATCCTTTTTGATTATGAAACTATTGCAAATTAACCTTGTTTTTCAAGATATAGTAGATTCCGAGGTAGTAGATAGCTATGAAAATGAGTTCCTCGATAATGGATGTACTTGCTCCCATATAGAAATTATCATTAAATCCTGCAAGTGAATTGACATAGAAGTTAGTACTGGTATTGAAGAAAACTCCAATAAATCCTATGACGATTTGGATACCAATGTAGGCTACAATTGACAGTGCAGTACGGTATTCATTGAACAGTTGTCCAATGGAAATGGCTAAGTAAATGCAGAGGATTCCAGAAATAATATTTAGTAGGAAGGATAACCCCACAAGAGAGAGTTTAGGGAGGTATGTTCCTACAAGTGGGAACCAGTCATAATGTGACATCCAATCTGGAACCGTTATAGTCACAATAAGAAAAGCACTTAGAGCCAGTACAGCCGAGCTAAGTATAGACCAGATGAAGGCTCCGACTAATTTAGCTGTGATGATATAGTGCTCAGAAACTGGCAAGGTCAAAGTCAGATAGCCTTGGCGGTCATAGACACTACCTTTGAAGCGTTTGATAATCAAGAAAATGGTTGAAATCCAAAGTGTAATTATCAAGCCGCCAAAGACGAGAGCCAGAAAGATAAATAGGAAAGGTTGGCTATCTTTGAAAGATATATAATTATAGTAGTGTCCTTGCATTCCCAGGGGGACGGAAAGGATGAGCACGGATGCGTAGAGGGCTAAATACCACTTGTTAACATTTTTAAATTCGTAGCGAACTAAATTCCAAAACATAATAATCTCCTTTGCTTAGGCCTTAAATTCCTGACGGAAGAGTTGGTCAATGGATTCACCTGACTCATAGCGAATGTCATCTACATTACCTTGACGGACGACTTTTCCATCTTTGAGGAAGACAATTTCATCCAAGATTGGCTCGATATCAGAAATCAAGTGGGTAGAAATCAAAACAGTAGAAGTTGGGGAGTAGTTGTTGATAATGGTATTGAGGATATACTCACGAGCTGCTGGGTCTACCCCACCAATGGGTTCGTCCAGAACGTAGAGACGAGCATCACGGCTCATAACCAAAATCAGTTGTACCTTTTCTTTGTTACCTTTTGATAGTTTCTTGAGACGACTATTTTCATCAATTCCTAGGTCTGCAAGTAGATGATGGGCGCGTTCAAGATTGAAATCTTTATAGAAGGTCTTGAAGTAGGTTAGGGCTTCTTTGACCTTCATTTGCTCATTGAGATAGGTCGTATCCGGCAAATAAGCCACGATAGCCTTGGTTGCTGGGCTTGGGTCCATGTCGTTGATAAGGACACGTCCTTGATCTGGTTGTAAGAGGCCATTGATTAGTTTAATCAGGGTTGTTTTTCCTGAGCCATTTGGGCCAAGGAGACCAACAATTTTTCCAGCTGGGATGTCAAGGGAAACATTTTCAAGGGCTGGGGTTGCTCCATAAGATTTGGATACATTTTCAAATGCTAGTAATGACATAGGTTTAAACTCCTTTAATATAATCACTGACTACGCCTGGTAGTTCTTCTTTTTCATAGCCAAAATGGGTCATGGAGGAAACGAAGTGTTCCAATTCTTCTTCCGATAATTGTTTGCGCGATTGGGCGATTAGCTCCTTATCCTCAGTCACAAATCGTCCAGTTGTTCGCTTGCTGTAGACAAATCCTTCTCGTTCAAGGTCTGACAAGGCTCTTTGGATGGTGTTTGGATTGACACCCGCCTCGCTAGCTAGCTCTCTCACGGTTGGAAGTTGTTGATTGGGTTCCAGTGTATGGGAAACAATCTGAAGCTTGATTTTCTCCATAATCTGTAAATAGATGGGTTTTTTGTTGTCAAATGTCCAGGACATCTTGGTCTCCTTTCTCCTATCCTTTTGTCTTAATTAAATAATACAACAAAACAAAAAACTTGTCAAGCAAAAAGAAGAATTGTTTTGGGAATCGTTTAAAAAATGGTATAATGAAAAGAAAACGATAAGGAGGGAAAGGATGCGTTGTCCAAAATGTGGGGCTACCAAGTCAAGTGTTATCGATAGTCGCCAAGCAGAAGAAGGGAACACCATTCGTAGAAGACGTGAGTGCGATGAATGCCAGCACCGTTTTACAACCTACGAACGGGTAGAAGAAAGAACCTTAGTGGTTGTTAAAAAAGATGGCACACGGGAACAATTCTCCAGAGATAAAATCTTTAATGGGATTATCCGCTCAGCCCAGAAACGTCCTGTGTCAAGTGATGAAATCAACATGGTAGTCAATCGTATCGAACAGAAACTCCGTGGTCGAAATGAAAATGAAATTCAAAGTGAGGACATTGGGTCACTCGTTATGGAGGAGTTGGCTGAGTTAGATGAGATTACCTATGTACGTTTTGCCAGTGTCTATCGTAGTTTTAAGGATGTCAGTGAGTTAGAGAGCTTGCTCCAACAAATCACCCAGTCCTCTAAAAAGAAAAAGGAAAGATAAATGAAGCCAATTGACCGTTTTTCTTATCTAAAGAATAATCGGGTGTCGCAAGATACCTCATCTCTGGTACAGTGCTACCTCCCGATTATCGGTCAGGAGGCACTGAGCCTTTATCTTTATACGATTAGTTTTTGGGATAATGGCAGAAAGGAATATCTTTTTTCAAGTATCCTCAATCATCTCAACTTTGGGATGGACAGACTGATAAAATCCTTGAAAATCCTATCTGCTTTCAATCTCTTGACCCTCTATCAAAAAGGGGATACCTATCAGCTAGCCCTCCATGCTCCTCTATCTAGTCAGGACTTCTTGGAACATCCTGTTTATCGCAGACTCTTGGAGAAGAAGATTGGTGATGCAGCTGTGGAGGATTTGAAAGTTGAGAGTGCTGAGGGAGAAGAAATACCTGTCTCACTCAATCAAGTCTTTCCAGACTTGGCAGAACTGGGAAGTCAAGAAGACCTTGGTCTCAAGAAGAAAGTGGCCAACGATTTTGACTTGGAACATTTTCGTCAGCTTATGGCTCGAGATGGGCTTCGTTTTGCAGATGAGCAGTCCGATGTCTTGAACCTCTTTGCAATTGCCGAGGAGAAGAAATGGACTTGGTTTGAAACTTATCAATTGGCCAAGTCAACAGCTGTTTCCCAGGTTATTTCAACCAAACGCATGCGGGAAAAAATCGCTCAAAAACCTGTTTCCTCTGACTTTAGTCCTAAGGAAGCAACCATTATCAAGGAAGCCAAAAGTAAAACTGCCCTGCAGTTTTTGGCAGAAATCAAGCAGACACGCAAGGGAACCATTACCCAAACAGAAAGAGACCTCTTGCAACAGATGGCTGGCTTGGGCTTGCTGGACGAAGTCATCAATATCATTCTCTTGTTAACCTTTAATAAGGTTGATTCGGCAAATATCAATGAGAAATATGCCATGAAGGTAGCCAATGACTATGCCTATCAAAAGATTCATTCGGCAGAAGAGGCAGTCTTGCGCATCCGTGAACGTGGGCAAAAGAGTCAGGCTCAAAAAAGCAGTAAACCCAGTCCTGCCAAGTCCAATGTACCCAAGTGGAGCAATCCAGATTATAAAAATGAAACCAGCGAGGAAACTCGTCTGGAACTAGAACGTAAGAAACAAGAACTATTAGCTCGATTAGAAAAAGGAGGAGATTAGATGGAAAGTGTCGGAGACGTACTCAAACGTCAACCTAGCCGTTTTCATTATCAAGATTTGGTCCAGAAAATCATGAAGGACCCTGATGTTGCGGCCTTTATCCAGCAAGAATCCCTTACTCCAGAGGAATTAAATCGCAGTATCTCCAAGTTTAATCAGTACATCACCGAGCGTGACAAGTTTCTCCGTGGTGATACGGATTATATTGCCAAAGGCTACAAGCCGATTTTGGTTATGAATCATGGCTATGCGGACGTTTCTTATGAAGAAACTCCTGAACTAATCGCAGCAGAAAAAGAAGCGGCTATTAAGAACCGTCTCAAGTTAATCAATCTGCCAGCCAGTCTCAGGAAAGCTAGTTTAGCTCAAGTTGACTTGGATGATTTGGGTCGCTTGCCAGTTTTTGAAAAGCTATTAGCCTTCGTGGAACAATATCCAACTATTCGAAAAGGTCTTTACTTGTATGGAGATTTTGGTGTGGGCAAAAGTTTCATGGTAGCTGCCTTAGCTCATGATTTATCAGAAAAACGTGGTGTTTCATCCACTCTTCTCCACTATCCTAGCTTTGTCATTGATGTCAAAAATGCTATCGGTGATGGTAATGTTAAGACCTTGGTGGATGAGATTAAGCTTTCTGAAGTCCTGATTTTAGATGATATTGGTGCCGAGCAATCAACAGCTTGGGTACGTGATGAAATCCTGCAAGTCATTCTTCAATATCGGATGCAGGAAAATTTACCGACTTTTTTCACCTCCAACTTCAACTTTGAAGAATTGGAGCAGCATTTCGCTAAAGGGAAGCATGGAAATGACGAAACCTGGGAAGCCAGACGCGTCATGGAACGCATCCGTTATTTGGCTGAGGAGACTCGTTTAGAAGGAGTAAACCGTCGATGACAGAAACAATCAAATTAATGAAGGCTCACACTTCAGTGCGCAGGTTTAAAGAGCAAGCCCTTCCTCAGGAAGACTTGACGGAAATCCTGACAGCAGCCCAGATGGCCTCGTCTTGGAAGAATTTTCAATCCTACTCTGTGATTGTGGTACGAAGTCAAGAAAAGAAAGATGCTCTGTATGAATTGGTGCCTCAAGAAGCCATTCGCCAGTCTGCTGTTTTTCTTCTCTTTGTCGGAGATTTGAACCGAGCAGAAAAGGGAGCACGACTTCATACGGATTCATTCCAACCTCAAGGGGTGGAAGGCATCTTGATTAGTTCAGTCGATGCGGCTCTTGCTGGTCAAAATGCCCTGCTGGCAGCTGAAAGTTTGGGTTATGGTGGTGTCATTATTGGATTGGTGCGTTACAAGTCAGAAGAAGTAGCAGAGCTCTTTAACCTGCCTGACTACACCTATCCTGTCTTTGGGATGGCACTAGGTGTACCAAATCAACATCATGATGTGAAACCAAGACTGCCACTAGAGAATGTTGTCTTTGAGGAGGAATACCAAGAACAGTCAACTGAGGCAATCCAAGCTTACGACCGTGTACAGGCGGACTATGCAGGGGCGCGTGCGACGACTACATGGAGTCAGCGCCTAGCAGAACAGTTTGGTCAAGCTGAACCAAGCTCAACTAGAAAAAATCTTGAGCAGAAGAAGTTATTGTAGAAAGTGAGAAATTATGGCCCTACCAACTATTGCCATTGTAGGACGTCCCAATGTTGGGAAATCAACCCTATTTAATCGGATCGCTGGTGAGCGAATCTCCATTGTAGAAGATGTTGAAGGAGTGACACGTGACCGTATCTATGCAACGGGTGAGTGGCTCAATCGCTCTTTTAGCATGATTGATACAGGAGGAATCGACGATGTCGATGCTCCTTTCATGGAACAAATCAAGCACCAGGCAGAAATTGCCATGGAAGAAGCCGATGTTATCGTCTTTGTCGTGTCTGGTAAGGAAGGGATTACCGATGCAGACGAATATGTAGCTCGTAAGCTTTATAAGACACACAAACCAGTTATCCTCGCAGTCAACAAGGTGGACAACCCTGAGATGCGAAATGATATCTATGATTTCTATGCTCTTGGTTTGGGTGAACCACTGCCTATCTCATCTGTCCATGGTATCGGTACAGGGGATGTGCTAGATGCTATTGTAGAAAATCTTCCAAATGAATATGAAGAAGAAAATCCAGATGTCATTAAGTTTAGCTTGATTGGTCGTCCCAATGTTGGAAAATCAAGCTTGATCAATGCTATTTTGGGAGAAGACCGTGTCATTGCCAGTCCTGTTGCTGGAACAACGCGTGACGCCATTGATACCCACTTTACCGATGCAGATGGTCAAGAGTTTACCATGATTGATACGGCTGGTATGCGTAAGTCTGGTAAGGTCTATGAAAATACTGAGAAATACTCTGTCATGCGTGCCATGCGTGCTATTGACCGTTCAGATGTGGTCTTAATGGTCATCAATGCGGAAGAAGGCATCCGTGAATACGACAAGCGTATCGCAGGATTTGCCCATGAAGCTGGTAAAGGGATGATTATCGTGGTCAACAAGTGGGATACGCTTGAAAAAGACAACCACACTATGAAAAACTGGGAAGAAGATATCCGTGAGCAGTTCCAATACCTGCCTTACGCACCGATTATCTTTGTATCCGCTTTGACCAAGCAACGTCTCCACAAACTTCCTGAGATGATCAAGCAAATCAGTGAAAGTCAAAACACACGTATCCCATCAGCTGTCTTGAACGATGTCATTATGGATGCTATTGCTATCAATCCAACACCAACAGACAAAGGGAAACGTCTTAAGATCTTCTATGCGACCCAAGTGGCAACCAAACCACCAACCTTTGTCATCTTTGTTAATGAAGAAGAACTCATGCACTTTTCTTACCTGCGTTTCTTGGAAAATCAAATCCGCAAGGCCTTTGTCTTTGAAGGAACACCAATCCATCTCATCGCAAGAAAACGTAAATAAAAAAGTAGAATCTGGAATGACATTTCCAGATTTTTTTGATAGAATGAAATTGAAGAAAACGCTATCAAAGCGAGGTGTAGATGATGAAACTGTCGTTTAATCAATTGATACTCTTATTTCCTTGCTTTTACTTTTTCTATTGGATAGATAATGCTGATAGAAACAGTAAGTTTTTCCCCATCATCTACTATTTCTACTGGGTTTATTTTTCACTTTTAGCTCTGTTTAGTCTGGATCTGACAATTTTTTCATTCTTATTTTTCCCTCTTGTTCTCAAACATGTGTCAGATATGAGTGCTTGGGGTGTTTGGTTGCTGATGATAGTCCTATCTCTAGGCAGTGACTGGCTAGACTACATCTTCTTCAAAAAAATGTTTCGTTTGAGACGGGAGTTAGGAAAGTCTAAGGGTGGAAGACATTGATTTATACTCTTGGAAAATCAAATCCGCAAGGCTTTTGTCTTTGAGGGAACACCAATCCATCTCATCGCAAGAAAACGTAAATAAAAAAGTAGAATCTGGAATGACATTTCCAGATTTTTTTGATAGAATGAAGTTGAAGAAAACGCTATCAAATCGAGGTGTCGATGATGAAACATTTGTTTAAATTGATAATCTTATTTCCCTGGTTTTACTTTTTCAGCTGGATTGAAAAGGACAATAGAGATAGTAAATTTTTCCCAATTTTTTACTATTTTTACTGGTTTTACATCCCCCTCTATGCTCTTTTTAGCCTTGCTTGGACAGTTTTTTCAGTTCTGTTTTTCAATATCGTCTTGAGAAATTTGACAGATATCAAGTTATGGTGCATTTGGTTTCTTTTTATTCTGCTAGCTATTGGTCTGAATAGGTTAACTTATTTCTGTTTCAAAAAAATGCTTCGCTTGAGACGAGAACTAGGGAAGTCTAAAGGTGGAAGGCATTGATTTATATTGGTAATAACATTTAATAGAACGAAACTAAAGAAAACAATTTCAAAGAGGAGGTGTCGATGATGAAACTGTCGTTTAATTGGTTTCATTTGATACTCTTATTTCCTTGTTTATATTTTTTCTATTGGATAGACAATGCTGACAGAAACAGTAAAATTTTCCCAATCTTCTACTATTTTTACTGGATTTATATTTCCCTTTTAGCTCTGTTTAGCTTGGATATGACAATTTTTTCATTCTTATTTTTCCCTTTTGTTCTAAATCATGAATCAGATGCTAGTACTTGGGGTGTTTGGTTGCTTTTGATAGTCTTATCTCTAGGCAGTGACTGGTTAGACTATATCTTTTTCAAAAAAATGTTTCGCTTGAGACGGGAACTCGGGAAGTCTAAAGGTGTGAATTAAGAAAAGGGTAGGAACTAAAAAATGACTATATCTATGATTTATTTATGCGGCTATAGATACAGTCGTTTTTATTTTGATTATGAAACTTGAGAGAAATATTCATCTTGTATAGTGGATTGAATATGAAATAATACAATACAACTTATAAAACATTGGAAAAAAATGCTTTAGATGCCTTAATTGATTCGTTCGCATTCTATTTCGATTTGCTATAATAAAATGATGAGAGTTATTACAAATTATAGGTTTGAAAAATCATTAATTTCTTTTTCGAGTAATTTAACTAATGCCTCTTCTTTGGTTAGTCGTAATAAAGTGATTCCTTTATCAATCAAATCGGAGTTATGTTGCAGTATTCCCAAGCGTACTTGAGAAAATCCAAGAATATCATATATTTTTAATTCTTCTGCTAATACCAAAAGTTGTAGGGTGATTGTTTCACATTCTTTGAGTAAATGATGTTGAAAATATACAGTGGAGAGATTAGCTAAAAAAGATGATAAAAATACTTTTGTTTCTCGGAAATATTTATATTTTTCGATGGTTTTCATGATTCTATCAATAAGAAGGAGAAGATTTTCAGAAGGAAAGAAAAAGAGAATGGTTCCAAGCAATTTCAAATCACTAATGTACCATGTATCCATAGGTTCAAGATAGTCCCAAATTTCTTCATACAAATCTTTCAAGACGTGGTTGTTTTTGAATCCTTTAGTTCGTAACTCTGTGACAATTTTTGTATGACGATAGATATTTTGAATAGGAACATCGTGATGTGTCTTAAGATATTTTTGACACTTCTCAGTGAGTTCAACCATTTTTCTAGTATCTTGAAAAGTAGACGGATTTTGGCTCTCTACAATAATGTTTCGTCTTTTACTAGGATGGTATTCGTTGCATATATACTTGAATTCTGCTAAGCTCATATCAATTTGTTCAAGAAGAAATACCATGTTTTCAAAACTGGGAATAACTTTACCGTGTTCAATATTTGTTAGAGTTGTTCTATGTATGACTTGTCCACATACATCTTGTTGGGTCAATCCTTTTGACTTTCGAATTTCTTTAAAAATTTGTCCATAATCCCATCTCATATTGTTCCTCCTAGGCAAATGTGAATATTTTCTACATTTATAAAAAACGTAGAAAAAGGTGGTATTATTATATCAAAAAAGGAGGAAAAAAGTCATGGGATTTAAAAAATATTTGAAGAATTTACCGAAAAACTCTGGATTTATTATATCCTTGATTTGGAGTTGGATTCCACTTATCTGGTTTGAAACGTGGTTTTGGGGATAAAGAAATTAGAGTCTATACATAGTAAGTAAAGGAGGAATTTGTATGATATATCATCGTCTAGAATAAATCTATATTTAAAATAGAAGTTATAAGGAATCTTCTTGAATAAAAAATGAAAGGAAACAGAAAAAATGAAAACTAAAAAATTATTAAAAATGGTTATTCCTGTTTTAATGATAAGTGCTGTTGGAACTACTTTCGTAGAGGCAAATCAGATAGGTGCTTTTAGTAATTTTGTTATTACTACCAGTTATGAGAGAACAGGTTATTTGACCAAAGAAAATGAAGATGCGGAATATATCATGAACTTAAATCCTTGTAGAAATTTACATCCCATGACTGTTAAGCATCGTATAGTAAATTCTAATGGAGAAGCTCGTAGTGGAGAATCGTTAACAACCTGTGGTACTCGTTCAACTCATGGGAATTGGGCAACGGTTGGCTATGTTTATGCAGCAGATATGGCAAGACAAAATTGGTGGGATTTATCAGCTGCCATTTCAGGTAGTTGGTCACCAAACTAATTCGTAAAGTAGGTATAATTTATGAAGATTCCTCTCTTAACTTTGGCAAGGCATAAATTTGTTTATGTCTTGCTTACTTTGCTTTTTCTTGCTTTGGTTTATCGTGATGTTTTGATGACTTATTTCTTTTTTGATATTCATGCACCTGACCTAGCCAAATTTGATGGACAAGCAATTAAAAATGACTTATTAAAATCAGCATTAGATTTTCGTATTCTCCAGTTCAATCTAGGTTTTTATCAATCATTTATTATTCCAATCATCATTGTTTTGCTAGGTTTTCAATACATTCAGCTGAAAAATAAAGTTTTACGATTGAGTATTGGAAGAGAAGTGAGTTATCAAGGGTTAAAAAGAAAGTTGATTTTGCAAGTTGCAAGTATCCCTTGCTTGATATATTTAGTGACTGTGCTGATAATTGCAATTTTAACCTATTTCTTTGGGACTTTTTCGCCTCTGGAATGGAAATCTCTATTTTCTGATGGGAGTAGTTTACAAAGACTCCTAGATGGAGAGATAACAAGCTATTTGTTCTTTACTTGTGTCCTTCTAATCGGTATTTTCATCAATACGGTCTATTTTTTAAAAATAGTTGATTATTTAGGGAATGTGACTCGTTCGGCAATCGCCTATTTGATGTTTCTTTGGCTTGGTTCTATGTTACTCTATAGTGCCTTGCCTTACTATATGGTTCCTATGACGAGTTTGATGCAAGCTAGCTATGGGGATGTCAGTTTGATGAAACTCTTTACTCCTTATATCCTTTATATTGTCCCTTATATGGTGCTTGAAAAATATGAAGATAATGTTTAAGAATTTTAACAATATTTTGCTAAAGAGAAAGATTGTTTTACTACTTCGTATAGTTCTGATTATGATTTTGATAAACTATCTATTGTCAACAGCGGTTCAAAAGCAGGATGTTTTTCTCTTTTTCAAGAGAGAATTGATTTCAATCTTTTCCTATAATGACTATTCTGAAGCGAATTTAGAAATCCCCAAACTCTTGTTAAACCTTTCGCTTTTCATGGTAGGATGGCTCTCTGTTATTTTGCTTGAAAGTGATTTGGCAGACCATTACCATCACTTGATTCGCTATCAATCAAGCTCCTTTTTCGATTATACAAGGAAACGATTGATTGTCATCTCTAAATTTTTTATTCAAGATTTATTTGTCTGGTTTCTTGGTTTACTTCCTCTAGGAATTCATTTCAAAACAGTCACACTCTTCTTTTTACTTGCTCAGTTAATGATTTTGTACTTACTACTGTCTTATCTGATAGCACTTATTAGTGTGGGCGCTGGTTTTTCCTTTTTTCTCTATTTTTTAGCATTTGTGGGACAAGAATGGATGATGGATCATATTGTAACAATGTATTTAGTACTCTTAAGTTTATTAGTTGTGTTGATTGTTAGTCGCTTGGAAGAGAAATTTAAGAAAGGATAAACGATGAGACTTGAAATTATAAATGGACAGAAAAATTACGGGAAAAGACCTATTTTAAATGAGTTAAATCTGGTCTTTCAATCAGGAAAAATTTATGGCCTTAAAGGTGATAATGGATCTGGCAAGACGGTTCTTTTAAAGGTACTTGCTGGTTATATTAAGCTTGACAAAGGAAAAGTTCTTCAAGATGGCAAAGTTTACGGGGTGAAAAATCATTATATTCAGGATGCAGGGATTTTAATTGAAAAGGTAGAGTTTCTATCTCATTTATCACTGAGAGAAAATTTGGAACTGTTAAGATATTTTTCATCTAAAGTTACGGAAAAAAGAATTGCCTATTGGATTCAATACTATGATTTACAGGAATTTGAAGACGTTGAATACCGTCATTTATCCTTAGGAACAAAGCAAAAAATGGCTTTGATTCAAGCCTTTATTGCCGAACCATCTATACTCTTTCTCGATGAACCCATGAATGCTTTAGATGAGAAGAGTGTGAGATTGACAAAACAGGTTATTTTATCTTATCTGAAAAAAGAAAATGGTTTGGTTATCCTGACGTCGCACATATCGGAAGATATTTCAGATCTTTGTACAGATGTATTAGTTGTCGAAAATGGGCATATACAGTATTCAAAAGATATACAATCCTAGGAGGTAGCTTATGGCACATCTAAAATCATTTATTACACAATATTCTAAATTCTATATTGGTTTAGTTCTGCTGATCTGGCTGGCTTTCTTCTTTCTTCCTTGGGATAAACCAGTTCTGGGAATATCTATCAATCTCTTAATCATGCAGAAAGTTTTACTAGTTTTTGGAATTCTGTCGATTTTGATGGCCTTGCTGTCCAAGAAAGTCAGTCTCTTTGTTTTTGGATTGATCTGCTGTTTTTCTCTTTGGATTAATCTATTTATCCTATTTGCGATTTTGCCGATTTTTGGCAATTAAAGTATCATAAAAGTCAGAGAGGTTAGCTTGGAAACTAGCCTCTTTTTCCTTTTCAAAATGGGGATTCTTCCTTGAAAATAATCAGTAATTGTGCTAAAATTAAAAGAACATTCTAAAATATTCGGAATTTAAAGTAAGGAAAAACATGGCTAATATTTTAAAAACAATTATCGAAAATGATAAAGGAGAAATCCGTCGTCTGGAAAAGATGGCTGACAAGGTTTTCAAATACGAAGACCAAATGGCTGCTTTGACTGACGACCAACTAAAAGCAAAAACAGTTGAATTTAAAGAACGTTATCAAAATGGAGAATCACTGGATTCATTGCTTTATGAAGCATTTGCGGTTGTCCGTGAAGGTGCCAAACGTGTCCTAGGTCTCTTCCCTTATAAGGTTCAGGTCATGGGGGGAATCGTTCTTCACCATGGTGACGTGCCAGAGATGCGTACAGGGGAAGGGAAAACCTTGACTGCGACTATGCCAGTATACCTCAATGCCCTTTCAGGTAAAGGGGTTCACGTAGTTACGGTCAATGAATATCTGTCCGAACGTGACGCGACTGAGATGGGTGAATTGTACTCATGGCTTGGCTTGTCAGTAGGGATTAACTTGGCTGCCAAATCTCCAATGGAGAAAAAAGAAGCCTATGAGTGTGATATTACCTACTCAACCAACTCAGAAATCGGATTTGACTACCTTCGTGATAACATGGTCGTTCGCGCTGAAAACATGGTACAACGTCCGCTTAACTATGCCTTGGTCGATGAGGTTGACTCAATCTTGATTGACGAGGCCCGTACACCTTTGATCGTATCAGGTGCTAATGCAGTTGAAACCAGTCAGCTCTACCACATGGCAGACCACTATGTAAAATCTTTGGACAAAGACGACTACATCATCGATGTGCAGTCTAAGACTATTGGTTTGTCTGATTCAGGGATTGACAAGGCTGAAAGCTACTTCAAACTTGAAAACCTCTATGACATCGAAAACGTAGCTCTGACTCACTTTATCGATAATGCCCTTCGTGCCAACTACATCATGCTTCTCGATATTGACTATGTGGTGAGCGAAGAGCAAGAAATCTTGATTGTCGACCAATTTACAGGTCGTACTATGGAGGGTCGTCGTTATTCTGATGGCTTGCACCAAGCCATTGAAGCCAAAGAAGGTGTGCCAATTCAGGATGAAACCAAGACATCTGCCTCAATCACTTACCAAAACCTTTTCCGTATGTACAAGAAATTGTCTGGTATGACGGGTACAGGTAAGACTGAGGAAGAAGAATTCCGTGAAATTTACAACATTCGTGTTATTCCAATCCCAACAAACCGTCCTGTTCAACGTATTGACCACTCAGACCTTCTTTATGCAAGTATCGAGGCTAAGTTTAAGGCGGTTGTCGAAGACGTTAAGGCTCGTTACCAAAAGGGTCAGCCTGTCTTGGTTGGTACAGTAGCGGTTGAAACTAGTGACTACATTTCTAAGAAATTAGTCGCAGCTGGCGTTCCTCACGAAGTCTTGAATGCCAAAAACCACTATAAAGAAGCCCAAATCATCATGAATGCTGGTCAACGTGGTGCTGTTACCATCGCAACCAACATGGCCGGTCGTGGTACTGACATCAAGCTTGGTGAAGGGGTTCGCGAATTGGGTGGACTTTGTGTTATTGGTACAGAACGTCATGAAAGCCGTCGTATCGATAACCAGCTTCGTGGACGTTCAGGTCGTCAAGGAGACCCAGGTGAGTCACAATTCTACCTCTCTCTTGAAGATGATTTGATGAAACGTTTTGGTTCTGAACGCTTGAAGGGAATCTTTGAACGTTTGAACATGTCTGAAGAGGCGATTGAGTCTCGTATGTTGACGCGTCAGGTTGAAGCGGCTCAAAAACGTGTCGAAGGTAATAACTATGATACCCGTAAACAAGTCCTTCAATACGACGATGTCATGCGTGAACAACGTGAGATTATCTATGCTCAACGTTACGATGTTATCACTGCAGACCGTGATTTGGCACCTGAAATTCAGGCTATGATCAAACGTACGATTGAACGTGTTGTTGATGGTCATGCGCGTGCCAAACAAGATGAAAAACTAGAAGCAATTTTGAACTTTGCTAAGTACAACTTGCTTCCTGAGGATTCTATTACGATTGAAGACTTGTCAGGTTTGTCTGATAAGGCAATCAAGGAAGAGCTCTTCCAACGTGCCTTGCAAGTTTACGATAGTCAGGTTTCAAAACTACGCGATGAAGAAGCAGTCAAAGAATTCCAAAAAGTTTTGATTCTACGAGTGGTAGATAACAAGTGGACAGATCATATCGATGCCCTCGATCAATTGCGTAACGCGGTTGGACTTCGTGGCTATGCTCAGAACAACCCAGTTGTTGAGTATCAGGCAGAAGGTTTCCGTATGTTTAATGACATGATTGGTTCGATTGAGTTTGATGTGACACGTTTGATGATGAAAGCACAAATTCATGAACAAGAAAGACCACAAGCAGAACACCATATCAGTACAACAGCGACTCGCAATATCGCTGCCCACCAAGCAAACATGCCAGAAGATTTGGATTTGAGCCAGATTGGACGGAATGAACTTTGCCCATGTGGTTCTGGTAAGAAGTTTAAAAACTGTCACGGTAAAAGACAATAAAATGAGATAGTTTAGAGGCGGATACCTTGTGAAAAGTAAATTTTTACTTGGTATCCGTTTGCTTTATAAGGAGATGAGTTATGGTATTTACAGCAAAAAGTCCTAAAATTAATATTGAAGAAGTTCGTGCCTTATCAAAATTAGAAGGCCAAGCTTTGGAGAGAAAATCACAGCGCGATCAAGAGCTAGAAGCCATTATACGTGGAGAAGACCAACGGATTCTCTTGGTAATCGGGCCATGCTCATCTGACAATGAAGAAGCTGTTCTTGAGTACGCTAAGCGTTTAGCAGTTTTGCAAGAAGAAGTGGCAGACCGTATCTTTATGGTCATGCGTGTTTACACTGCAAAACCCCGTACCAATGGAGATGGTTATAAGGGCTTGATTCACCAGCCTAATGCGACAGAAGCGCCTAGTCTTATCAACGGAATCAAAGCAGTTCGCCATCTTCACTATCGTGTCATTACGGAAACAGGTATGACGACAGCTGACGAAATGCTTTATCCTGAAAATCTTCCGCTTGTGGATGATTTGATTTCTTACATGGCAGTTGGTGCCCGTTCAGTTGAAGACCAGCAACACCGCTTTGTAGCAAGTGGAGCAGATTTTGCGACTGGTTTTAAAAATCCAACTTCTGGAAATCTCAATGTCATGTTTAATGGGATTTATGCTGCTCAAAACAAACAAAGCTTCCTTTTCCTAGGAAAAGAAGTGGAAACAACTGGGAACCCGCTTTCACACGCCATTCTTCGTGGAGCGACCAATGAGTATGGTAAGAATATTCCCAACTACTACTATGATAATTTGATGGATACCATTGCCCAGTATGAGAAAATGGGCTTGGAAAATCCTTTTATCATCGTGGATACCAATCATGACAACTCTGGTAAGAAATACATGGATCAGATTCGAATTGTCCGCCAGACCTTGATTAACCGTGATTGGAATGAAAAAATCAAGCAGTACGTTCGTGGCTTTATGATTGAGTCTTATCTAGAAGACGGCCGTCAAAACGAACCAGAAGTATTTGGCAAGTCGATCACAGACCCTTGCCTTGGCTGGGAAAATACAGAAGCCCTTGTCAGAGAAATCTACCAAACGCTAGGAGAATAGTATGGCATTTATTGAAAAAGGTCAAGAAATCGATATTGAAGCAATCAAGGCAGAAACCCAATTGTCTGCGGAAGCCTTGCGACTAAAGGAGCGTCGTGATAGAGAATTGGCAGACATCATTTCAGGAGAAGATGATAGAATCCTTTTGGTGATTGGTCCTTGCTCGTCTGACAATGAAGAGGCTGTCTTGGAATATGCCCGCCGTTTATCTGCCTTGCAAAAGAAGGTGGCGGACAAGATTTTCATGGTTATGCGTGTTTATACTGCTAAACCTCGCACCAATGGAGACGGTTATAAAGGTTTGGTACACCAGCCAGATACTTCTAAGGCTCCAAGTCTGATTAATGGCTTGCAGGCTGTGCGCCAGTTGCACTACCGCGTGATTACAGAGACTGGTTTGACAACGGCAGATGAGATGCTTTATCCGTCAAATCTGGTCTTGGTAGATGATTTGGTCAGCTACCATGCTGTAGGAGCTCGTTCTGTGGAAGACCAAGAGCACCGCTTTGTGGCCTCAGGGATTGATGCACCAGTAGGGATGAAAAATCCAACCTCAGGAAATCTTGGTGTTATGTTTAACGGTATCTATGCCGCTCAAAACAAACAGACCTTCCTCTTCCATGGTCAAGAAGTTGAGACTTCAGGAAATCCTTTGGCCCACGTCATCCTTCGTGGCGCAATCAATGAATATGGGAAAAATGAGCCTAACTTTTACTACGAAACTTTGCTAAATGCTATTGAACGTTATGAGGCAATGGGACTTGAAAATCCTTTTATCCTCATTGACACCAACCATGATAACTCAGGCAAGCAATATATGGAGCAGATTCGAATTGTTCGCCAGACCTTGCAAAATCGTGATTGGAATGAGAAAATCAAAAAGACAGTTCGAGGCTTTATGATTGAATCCTACCTAGCAGATGGTCGTCAAAACCAACCAGAGGTCTTTGGTTGCTCTATTACCGATCCTTGTCTAGGTTGGGAAAATACAGAGGCTTTGGTAGAAGAGATTTACGCTACCTTGACAAAATAAGTGAAAAGGATGGAGTTGGGGAATCTCAACTCCTTTTGATGAGAATGATAGTTGGACACGGAATTGACATCGAAGAATTGGCTTCGATAGAAAGCGCAGTTACACGACATGAAGGATTTGCTCAGCGCGTGCTGACCGCTAAGGAAATGGAACGGTTTAACAGTCTTAAAGGGCGCAGGCAAATCGAATATTTGGCCGGCCGCTGGTCGGCTAAAGAAGCCTTTTCTAAGGCTATGGGAACGGGCATTGGCAAGCTCAGTTTTCAAGATTTGGAAGTCTTGAACAATGAACGCGGGGCGCCTTATTTTAGTCAGGCACCATTTTCAGGAAAGATTTGGCTGTCTATCAGCCATACAGATCAGTTTGTGACAGCTAGTGTCATTTTGGAGGAAAATCATGAAAGCTAGTCCACATAGACCAACCAAGGCTCTGATTCATCTGGGAGCTATTCGACAAAATATTCAGCAAATGGGAGCTCATATCCCTCAAGGAACGCTCAAGTGGGCTGTGGTCAAGGCCAACGCCTATGGCCATGGGGCTGTTGCTGTTGCCAAGGCGATTCAAGATGATGTCGATGGTTTTTGTGTTTCGAATATAGATGAAGCTATTGAACTCAGACAGGCTGGACTCAACAAGAAAATCCTCATTTTAGGAGTTTCTGAGCTAGAAGCTGTTGCTCTAGCTAAAGAATACGACATCACCTTGACAGTAGCTGGACTGGAGTGGATTCAAGCACTCTTAGATAGGGAAACAGACCTATCAGGTTTGACAGTCCACCTCAAGATTGACTCAGGGATGGGACGGATCGGTTTTAGAGAGGCTAGTGAGGTTGAGCAGGCTCAAGCTTTGCTCCAACAACACGGTGCTCGTGTTGAAGGAATCTTTACCCACTTTGCGACTGCAGATGAGGAATCAGATACCTACTTTAATCAGCAGTTAGAACGGTTTAAAACTATTTTGGCCAGTATGAAAGAAGTTCCAGAACTGGTTCATGCCAGCAACTCGGCAACGACTCTTTGGCATGCAGAGACTATTTTTAACGCGGTCCGTATGGGAGATGCCATGTATGGTCTTAACCCAAGCGGAGAAATCTTGGACTTGCCCTATGACTTGAAACCAGCCTTGACCTTGGAATCTGCTCTGGTTCATGTCAAGACAGTTCCAGCTGGGGCTTGCATGGGCTACGGAGCAACTTATCAAGCGGATAGCGAGCAAGTCATCGCGACTGTTCCAATCGGCTATGCGGATGGTTGGACACGAGACATGCAGAATTTCTCTGTCTTGGTAGATGGTCAAGCTTGCCCAATCGTTGGGCGAGTTTCTATGGACCAAATTACTATTCGTTTGCCTAAACTTTATCCGCTGGGAACAAAGGTAACCTTGATCGGCACCAACGGCGACAAGGAAATCACAGCAACTCAGGTAGCGACCTACCGTGGAACTATTAACTACGAGGTGGTTTGTCTCCTCAGCGACCGCATTCCGAGAGAATATTATTAGAAAAGAAAGGAGTGGAGCATGAATCTACATCAACCCTTGCATGTCTTACCTGGTGTGGGACCAAAGTCAGCAGAAAAATACGCCAAACTAGGAATTGAAAATTTGCAAGACCTCTTGCTCTACTTTCCTTTCCGTTATGAAGACTTCAAAACCAAGCAAGTGCTGGAACTGGAAGACGGGGAGAAGGCAGTCCTATCTGGTCAAGTCGTGACTCCTGCCAGTGTCCAGTATTATGGTTTCAAGCGCAATCGCCTGCGTTTTAGTCTTAAGCAGGGAGAAGTCGTTTTTGCGGTGAATTTCTTTAACCAGCCCTACCTAGCTGATAAGATAGAGTTGGGAGCAACCCTTGCTGTCTTTGGAAAATGGGACCGCGCCAAGGCTAGTCTGACTGGAATGAAGGTCCTGGCTCAGGTGGAAGATGACCTCCAACCTGTCTATCGTCTGGCTCAGGGAATCAGTCAGGCCAGTCTGGTCAAGGTTATCAAAACGGCCTTTGATCAGGGACTGGACCTCTTGATAGAGGAAAATCTTCCCCAGTCTTTGCTGGACAAATACAAACTCCTGTCCCGTTGTCAGGCTGTTCGTGCCATGCATTTTCCTAAGGATTTGGCAGAATACAAGCAGGCCCTTCGCCGTATCAAATTTGAGGAACTCTTTTATTTCCAAATGCAATTGCAGACGCTCAAGTCTGAAAATAGAGTTCATGGAAGCGGTTTGGTTCTGAACTGGTCTCAGGAAAAAGTGACAGCTGTCAAAGAAAGCCTTCCTTTTTCCCTGACCCCAGCTCAGGAAAAGAGTTTGCAGGAAATTTTAACCGATATGAAGTCGGACCACCACATGAATCGTCTCCTACAAGGAGATGTGGGGAGCGGAAAAACGGTGGTCGCTGGCTTAGCCATGTTTGCAGCAGTGACAGCTGGCTACCAGGCTGCTCTCATGGTGCCAACAGAAATCCTTGCAGAGCAGCATTTTGAGAGTTTGAAGGGGCTTTTTCCAGACTTGAAATTAGCTCTCTTGACAGGTTCCTTGAAGGTTGCAGAAAAGAGAGAAGTCTTGGAGACAATTGCCAAGGGTGAGGCTGATTTGATTATCGGAACCCACGCCCTGATTCAGGATGGGGTAGATTATGCTCGTCTGGGCTTGATTATCATCGATGAACAGCACCGTTTTGGTGTGGGGCAAAGGCGTATTTTACGGGAAAAAGGGGACAATCCAGACATACTCATGATGACGGCAACTCCCATTCCACGGACGCTTGCCATCACAGCCTTTGGTGATATGGATGTTTCCATTATCGACCAGATGCCAGCAGGACGGAAGCCTATTGTGACACGTTGGATCAAGCATGAGCAACTACCTCAGGTCTTGACTTGGTTAGAGGGGGAAATCCAAAAAGGTTCTCAAGCCTATGTCATCTCTCCCTTGATTGAAGAATCAGAAGCTCTGGATTTGAAAAATGCTATTGCCTTATCAGAGGAATTGACGGCTCATTTTGCTGGTAAGGCAGAGGTGGCTCTTCTACATGGTAAGATGAAGAGTGACGAAAAAGACCAGATTATGCAGGATTTCAAAGAGAGAAAGACGGATATTCTGGTTTCGACGACAGTTATCGAGGTTGGGGTTAACGTTCCCAATGCGACCGTCATGATTATCATGGATGCGGATCGGTTCGGTCTTAGCCAGCTTCACCAGCTCAGAGGTCGTGTCGGTCGGGGAGACAAGCAGTCCTATGCTGTTCTTGTTGCCAATCCCAAGACTGATTCTGGGAAAGATCGCATGCGCATCATGACAGAAACCACCAATGGTTTTGTTCTTGCGGAGGAAGATTTGAAAATGCGGGGTTCAGGTGAGATTTTTGGAACCAGACAGTCAGGTCTCCCAGAGTTCCAAGTAGCTGATATTATCGAAGATTTTCCGATTTTGGAAGAAGCCAGAAAGGTTGCTAGCTATATTAGTTCAATAGAAGGCTGGCAAGAGGATCCAGAGTGGCGGATGATTGCCTTTCATATGGAAAAGAAAGAACATTTAGATTAATACTCTTCGAAAATCTCTTCAAACCACGTCAGCTTCGCCTTGCCGTACTCAAGTACTGCCTACGGCTAGCTTCCTAGTTTGCTCTTTGATTTTCATTGAGTATAAGCTTTCTATAAGGAAATCTTAAGCTAGCTTTCAGGTTTGCCCTTTATACTAGAGTCATCAAAAAGAAACGAGGACTCTCACATGACAGTAACGATTAAAGTAAATTACCAAACCACTTTCCAAAATAAAGAAGCAACAAAATAAGATTGAATAGGATAAAAAGAGCGTAACTGCTCTTTTTTATTTTTGAAACTACTTTCAGTCCATCATTCCAAAAATAAAGAATCTAAAACCACTTTCTATTTGCTTTTCTTTCTTGCGTTGATTTCTTATATGTGCTACAGTTGTGGTAGCGATTACAAAATAAAAGGAGCATATTATGAAAAATCCAGCTTTGTTAGAAGAAATCAAGACTTATAGAGGACGGGACGAGATTCCAGAAGACTTTGATGCTTTCTGGGATGAAGAAGTGAAAAAAGTTTCCCATCTTCCAGCCTATCAGTTGGAGGAAAGAGATTTCCACATTCCTCAAGTTAAGTGCTATGAATTAACCTTTAAAGGAACCAATGAAGGTAAGGTCTACGCGCGTGTCGTTCTTCCAAAGACTGAGGAGAAGGTTCCGCTAATCTTCCATTTCCATGGTTATATGGGACGTGGCTGGGACTGGGCTGACATGCTAGCCTATACTGTGGCTGGTTACGGTGTTGTTTCTATGGATGTGCGGGGCCAGTCGGGCTATTCACAAGACGGCTTGCGTTCTCCTATAGGAAATACAGTTAAAGGACATATCATCCGTGGGGCTGTGGAAGGTCGGGAGCATCTCTTTTATAAAGATGTCTATCTGGATATTTACCAGTTGGTTGAAATTATTGCTAGTCTGCCTCAGGTTGATGAGAAGCGTCTTTCTAGCTATGGTGCCTCGCAAGGAGGGGCTCTAGCCCTAGTTGCAGCAGCGCTCAGTCCTCGGATTCAGAAAACAGTTGCCATCTATCCCTTCTTGTCAGACTTTAGACGAGTGCTTGAGATTGGTAATACAAGTGAAGCCTATGACGAACTTTTCCGTTATTTCAAGTTTCACGATCCCTTCCACGAAACTGAGGAGGAGATCATGGCGACCCTGGCCTATATCGATGTGAAAAATCTTGCTCATCGTATCAAGGGTGAGGTTAAGATGATTACGGGCTTGGACGACGATGTTTGCTATCCTATTACCCAGTTTGCGATTTACAACCGTCTCACCTGCGATAAGGCCTATCGCATCATGCCTGAGTATGCCCACGAAGCCATGAATGTCTTTGTCAATGACCAAGTCTACAATTGGCTATGTGGTAGTGAGATCCCCTTTAAGTACGTAAAATAATGAATGAGAGAGCCCAGTAGCTCTCTTTTTGTTATAAATGTTGAAAGTACTTTTAAAAATATTAAAGTATTAAAATATTGCTGAAAGTCAAATCTATTCTATGGCAAGCTCAAGATAAATCTATGACTTTATTATATAATAAAGAAAAAGTGTCTAGGAAAGGAGTGAAAGAGCTACTGTTTGGATTGTAGCTAGCTAAATGTTGAAAGAGAGAAGGAGAGCAGCTCTCGTTTATTAATTGCTTTCTTGTGTCTTCCTATGATGGGGAGTAAAAATTTTAAAACAAAAAGAAAGCGCTTTATTTTTTGTGAAATTGAAAGGTAGAAAGATGAATCAAAAGAATTTTGATAGAAAACAAAGATATGGCATTCGTAAATTTGCAGTGGGTGTAGCTTCTGTAACTATTGGTGCAGTAGTGTTTGGAGTAAATCCTGTATTGGCAAATGAACAAGGAAATTCAACTGTAACTGCTGCTGAAAATAATAATCAAGGTTTATCAGAATTACCAAAAGAAGTTTCTTCAGGAAGTCTTGCTCATTTAGATAGTGAACTAGCTGGAAAACTGGCTACAGCGAAAGACAATGGTGTGGAAGTTGATCAGGATAAGTTAAAGAAAAATGAGACTACTGAAGCAGAGACGACAACTCCAACAAATGCGACAACTCCAACAAATAAACCTGCAGCTGAAAATACACCAGCTCCTGCTGATAAACCAGAAACAGATTCTGCAACTACAGAAGCAAGTAACAAGGACCAAGATAAAGAAGAGGGCATGATTCCTCGAGATTATTATGCTAGAGAGTTAAAAAATGTCAACACTGTAGTAGAAAAAGAAGATGTAGAAACTAATCCTTCAAACGGTCAAAGAGTTGATATGAAAGAGGAACTCGATAAGCTTAAAAAACTTCAAAATGCGACCATTCATATGGAGTTTAAGCCAGATGCATCTGCTCCACGTTTTTACAACCTTTTCTCAGTTTCTAGTGATACCAAAGTAAATGAGTATTTCACTATGGCCATCCTTGATAACACAGCTATCGTTGAAGGTCGTGATGCAAATGGAAACCAATTCTATGGTGATTATAAAACTGCTCCTTTGAAAATTAAGCCAGGTGAGTGGAACTCTGTAACCTTCACAGTTGAAAGACCAAATGCAGACCAACCAAAAGGTCAGGTTCGCGTCTATGTAAATGGTGTTTTGTCGCGCACAAGTCCTCAGTCTGGTCGTTTCATTCAAGACATGCCAGATGTCAACCATGTGCAAATCGGTACAACAAAGCGTACAGGCAAAAACTTCTGGGGCGCTAATCTTAAAGTCCGTAATCTAACTGTTTATGATCGTGCTTTTTCTCCAGAAGAAGTTAAAAAACGTAGCCAACTTTTTGAAAGAGGAGAGTTGGAAAAGAAACTTCCTGAAGGAGCAGAAGTAACTGCTAAACTGGATGTTTTTGAAGGTGGGGAGAACCGCAAGCCGAATAAAGATGGTATTGCAAGCTACCGTATTCCAGCCCTACTTAAAACTGATAAGGGAACTCTGATTGCTGGAACTGATGAAAGACGCTTGCATCACTCTGACTGGGGTGACATCGGTATGGTTGTTCGTCGTAGTGATGATAAGGGGAAAACTTGGGGAAATAGAATTGTTATCTCAAATCCTCGTGATAATGAGAAGGCTAGGAATCCAGAATGGCCATCACCAGTCAACATTGACATGGCCCTAGTTCAAGATCCAAAGACGAAGCGAATCTTTGCCATCTATGATATGTTCCTTGAAGGTAAGGCTGTATTTTCTCTTCCAGGAAAAGCACCACAAGCTTATGAGCAAATTGGTGACAAGGTTTACCAAATCTTGTACAAACAAGGTGATGCAGGACGTTATACAATTCGTGAAAATGGTGAAGTTTTCGATCCTGAAAATAGAAAAACAGAATACCGAGTTGTAGTGGATCCTAAGAAGCCAGCATACAGTGATAAGGGTGACCTTTACAAAGGCGAAGAACTTATCGGTAATGTCTACTTTGATTACAGCGACAAGAACATCTTTAGAGTTTCAAACACCAACTATCTCTGGATGTCTTATAGTGATGACGATGGTAAAACTTGGTCTGCACCAAAAGATATAACATACGGCATTCGTAAGGACTGGATGCACTTCTTAGGTACTGGACCTGGTACAGGTATTGCCTTGCATTCAGGGCCTCACAAAGGGCGTCTTGTTATCCCTGCCTACACGACAAATAACGTATCCTATCTAAGTGGTTCTCAGTCTTCACGCGTCATTTACTCAGATGACCATGGTGAAACTTGGCATGCAGGGGAAGCTGTTAATGATAACCGTCCAGTAGGTAACCAAACAATTCACTCTTCAACCATGAATAATCCAGGTGCTCAAAATACGGAGTCAACCGTAGTTCAGTTAAATAATGGAGATCTCAAACTCTTCATGCGTGGATTGACAGGCGATCTTCAAGTTGCTACAAGTAAAGATGGTGGAGCAACTTGGGAAAAGGAAATCAAACGTTATCCAGAAGTGAAAGATGCCTATGTTCAAATGTCAGCTATTCATACGATGCATGATGGGAAAGAATACGTTCTTCTTAGCAATGCTGCTGGGCCAGGTCGTGAACGTAAAAATGGTTTAGTCCATTTGGCTCGTGTCGAAGAAAATGGAGAGCTGACTTGGCTTAAGCATAACCCTATTCAAAGTGGTAAGTTTGCCTACAATTCTATTCAAGATCTTGGGAATGGCGAATATGGATTGCTTTATGAGCATGCAGATAACAACCAAAACGAATATACCTTGTCTTATAAGAAATTTAATTGGGATTTCTTAAGCAAGGATATGGTTTCTCCAACCGAAGCAAAAGTTACACATGCAGTTCATATGGGGCAAGGCATTATTGCCATGGAATTTGATTCAGAAGTATTGGTCAATCAAGCACCAACTTTACAGCTTGCAAATGGTAAGACAGCTACGTTTATGACGCAGTATGACACAAAGACTCTGTTGTTTACAGTAGATCCTGAGGATATTGGTCAAAAAGTTACAGGATTAGCAGAAGGTGCTATCGAAAGTATGCATAATTTACCTGTTTCAGTAGTTGGTTCTAAGATTTCTCATGGTATAAATGGAAGTGAAGTTGCGACAAATGAAGTTCCAGAATTTACAGGTGGAGTTAGTAGCGAGGAGACTGCAGTAACTGAAGAATCTCCTAAATACATTGTTCCCGTATCAACAGTAGGAGAAGAACCAGCACCAACAGTAGAAAAAATGGAATTCACAGGAGGTGTAAATGAGGTTGAAGCAGCGGTCCATGATCTTCCAGAATTCAAAGGGGACGTAAATGCAGTTCTAGCAGCTTCAAATGAGATTCCTGAATATACCGGAGGTGCTAATTTTGTCTTGGCAGCTTCAAATGACCTTCCTGAATATAAAGGAGGTGTCAATGGCGCTGAGGCAGCAGTTCATGAAGTGCCTGAGTACAAGGGAGAAACCAAACCAGTCTTAGCAGCTGCAAACGAACGTCCAGCTAACAAGTTATCACTTGGACAAGATGTTACTTATCAAGCACCAGCGGCTAAACAAAATGAGCTACCAAATACTGGAAGTAAAGAAAACACAATTCTTATTTCTATAGGATTAGTGGCAGGTCTCTTATCTGTATTGACATTAGGAAAGAAACGAAAAGAAGACTAGACTAGGTCTTGAATAAAATGAATTTAGCTCATCGTTAATGATAAAAAGAGATGACCCATTTGAAAGATGGCTATTTCTTTTTGTCATTTTAGGTACTAAGTGAATTGAAAATAAGACCGAGCTGAAACTACTTTCAGAAATAGCTGTTCTATAAAATACTTTTAAAACTGCAATCTATCATAGAACAAACTATTGAAAGCGCTTTAAAAATAGTATATAATTGTCTCATAAGAAAAAAGGAAAAGGAGGAAAAAGGATGCCACAGATTACTAAAGAAGCCTTGATTAATCAAATTAAAGATGGAATCATTGTTTCTTGTCAGGCCCTTCCTCACGAACCGCTTTATACAGAAGCGGGAGGAGTCATCCCCTTGCTGGTCAAAGCGGCTGAGCAAGGTGGAGCAGTCGGTATCCGAGCAAACAGTGTTCGTGATATCAAAGAGATTAAGGAGGTTACCAAACTTCCGATTATCGGGATTATCAAACGAGATTATCCACCTCAAGAACCCTTCATCACCGCTACTATGAAAGAAGTTGATGAACTAGCAGAACTAGATATTGAAGTGATTGCTCTAGACTGTACTAAACGCGAACGCTACGATGGTTTAGAGATTCAGGAGTTTATCCGTCAGGTCAAGGAAAAATATCCTAACCAGCTCTTGATGGCTGACACAAGTACCTTCGAAGAAGGACTAGCAGCTGTAGAAGCAGGAATTGACTTCGTTGGAACAACCTTATCAGGCTACACATCTTACAGTCCAAAAGTAGACGGTCCAGATTTTGAATTGATTAAAAAACTCTGTGATGCGGGTGTAGATGTCATCGCCGAAGGGAAAATTCATACACCAGAACAAGCCAAACAAATCCTAGGATATGGAGTGCGAGGCATTGTTGTTGGTGGCGCTATTACTAGACCAAAAGAGATTACGGAACGCTTTGTTGCGGGTCTTAAATAACACAATCTAAAAACAGAGGAGAGTGGTGGAATAGCTGAAAAAATGAAATCGCATACATTTATAAATCACTCGTTGTCAATTTGGAAACATTTATTAAAAGGAGAATACAAATGAAATTTAGAAAACTAGCTTGTACAGTACTTGCAGGTGCTGCGATTCTTGGTCTTGCTGCTTGTGGAAATTCTGGCGGAAGTAAAGATGCTGGAAAATCTGGTGGCGATAGCGGAAAAACAGAAATCACTTGGTGGGCATTCCCAGTCTTCACTCAAGAAAAAACTGGTGACGGTGTTGGAACGTATGAAAAATCTATCATCGAAGCCTTTGAAAAAGCAAACCCAGATGTAAAAGTGAAATTGGAAACAATTGACTTTAAGTCAGGTCCAGAAAAAATCACTACAGCTATCGAAGCGGGTACAGCTCCAGACGTACTTTTTGACGCACCAGGACGTATCATCCAATATGGTAAAAATGGTAAATTGGCTGACTTGAATGACCTCTTCACAGATGACTTTGTTAAAGACATCAACAATGAAAACATTGTAAAAGCAAGTAAAGCTGGCGATAAAGCTTATATGTATCCAATCAGTTCAGCACCATTCTACATGGCTATGAACAAGAAAATGTTGGAAGAAGCTGGAGTTGCGAACCTTGTAAAAGAAGGCTGGACAACAGACGACTTTGAAAAAGTATTGAAAGCACTCAAAGATAAAGGCTATACACCAGGTTCATTGTTCAGTTCAGGTCAAGGGGGAGACCAAGGAACACGTGCCTTTGTAGCAAATCTTTACGGAGCTTCTGTAACAGATAAAGATGTTACTAAGTATACAACTGATGATCCTAAATTCGTTAAAGGTCTTGAAAAAGCAGCTAGCTGGATTAAAGATGGTTTGTTGAACAATGGTTCACAATTTGATGGTGGAGCAGACATCCAAAACTTTGCTAACGGTCAAACATCTTACACAATCCTTTGGGCACCAGCTCAAAATGGTATCCAAGGTAAACTCTTGGAAGCAAGTAAAGTAGAAGTAGTAGAAGTACCATTCCCATCTGATTCTGGTAAACCAGCTCTTGAATACCTTGTAAATGGATTTGCAGTATTCAACAACAAGGACGACAAGAAAGTTGCTGCTTCTAAGAAATTTGTTCAATTCATCGCAGATGATAAAGAATGGGGTCCAAAAGATGTTGTTCGTACAGGAGCATTCCCAGTTCGTACATCATTTGGTAAACTCTATGATGACAAACGTATGGAAACAATCGGTGCTTGGACTAAGTACTACTCACCATACTACAATACAATTGATGGTTTTGCAGAAATGAGAACTCTATGGTTCCCAATGTTGCAATCAGTTTCAAATGGCGATCAAAAACCAGCTGATGCATTGAAAGCATTTACTGAAAAAGCAAACGAAACTATCAAAAAAGCTACTAAACAATAAACCCTAAACTAGATTTTGTAGCCCCTTTTCCCTTTGCACGCTTGTGTAAGAAAAGGGGGCTTTTATTTAAAAAGTAAATCATCATTCTCTTAGGAGATTATCAATAAAAAAGAAAAGGAAAGAGAGGTGCCGACAGTGAAAGTTAATAAAATTCGTATGAGAGAAACCGTTATTTCTTATGCTTTCCTAGCGCCAGTTTTATTCTTCTTTGTTGTCTTTGTTTTAGCACCAATGATTATGGGCTTCATCACAAGTTTCTTTAACTATTCTATGACTAGTTTCCAATTTGTGGGCTTAGATAACTATATCCGTATGTTTAAAGATCCTGTCTTTACAAAATCTCTGATTAACACAGTTATTTTGGTTATTGGATCAGTTCCTGTAGTTGTTCTCTTCTCGCTTTTTGTAGCGTCACAGACCTACCATCAAAATGCTATCGCTAGATCATTCTATCGTTTCGTATTCTTCCTTCCAGTTGTTACAGGTAGTGTTGCCGTAACAGTTGTATGGAAATGGATCTATGATCCACTATCAGGTATCTTGAACTTTGTGCTTAAATCAAGTCATATCATTACTCAAAACATTTCATGGCTTGGTGATAAGCACTGGGCATTGATGGCGATTATGATTATCCTCTTGACAACTTCAGTTGGTCAACCGATTATCCTCTACATCGCTGCCATGGGTAATATTGATAATTCATTGGTTGAAGCTGCTCGCGTTGATGGTGCAACTGAGTTTCAAGTTTTCTGGAAGATTAAATGGCCAAGCCTTCTTCCAACAACTCTTTATATCGCAATCATCACAACAATTAACTCATTCCAATGTTTCGCCTTGATTCAGCTTTTGACATCTGGTGGTCCAAACTACTCTACAAGTACCTTGATGTACTACCTATACGAAAAAGCCTTCCAATTGACAGAGTATGGTTATGCCAACACAATTGGTGTCTTCTTGGCAGTTATGATTGCTATCGTAAGTTTTGTTCAATTTAAAGTACTCGGAAACGACGTAGAATACTAAAGAAAGGAGACAGCTATGCAATCTACAGAAAAAAAACCATTAACAGCCTTTACTGTTATTTCAACAATCATTTTGCTCTTGTTGACTGTGCTGTTCATCTTTCCATTCTACTGGATTTTGACAGGGGCATTTAAATCACAGCCTGATACAATCGTTATTCCACCACAATGGTTCCCTAAAATGCCAACCATGGAAAACTTCCAACAACTCATGGTGCAAAACCCTGCTATGCAATGGATGTGGAACTCAGTATTTATCTCATTGGTAACTATGTTCTTAGTCTGTGCAACTTCATCTCTAGCAGGTTATGTATTGGCTAAAAAACGTTTCTATGGTCAACGTATCCTCTTTGCAATCTTTATTGCTGCCATGGCTCTTCCAAAACAAGTTGTCCTTGTACCATTGGTACGTATCGTCAACTTCATGGGAATCCACGACACTCTTTGGGCAGTTATCTTGCCTTTGATTGGATGGCCGTTTGGTGTCTTCCTTATGAAACAATTCAGCGAAAACATCCCAACAGAATTGCTTGAATCAGCTAAAATCGATGGTTGTGGTGAGATTCGTACTTTCTGGAGTGTAGCCTTCCCAATTGTAAAACCAGGGTTTGCGGCTCTTGCAATCTTTACCTTCATCAATACTTGGAACGACTACTTCATGCAGTTGGTAATGTTGACTTCACGTAATAATTTGACTATTTCACTCGGTGTTGCGACCATGCAGGCCGAAATGGCAACCAACTATGGTTTAATCATGGCAGGGGCAGCTCTTGCTGCTGTGCCAATCGTAACAGTCTTCCTAGTCTTCCAAAAATCCTTCACACAAGGTATTACTATGGGAGCTGTTAAGGGATAAGAAACGATTTCTTTTACAGTATCAATTGGCTATTGCTAGCACTATCTAAAAGCCTCCGACAGTAAATGACACTGTTGGAGGTGTTAGTTTTAATCGCTTAATGACGATTTTTAAAGGAGAAAATAATGATTTTTGACGATTTGAAAAATATTAGCTTCTATAAAGGGATTCATCCCAATCTTGACAAGGCAATTGATTATCTTTATGAGCATCGTAAAGATTCATTCGAGTTAGGAAAATACGATATTGATGGGGACAAGGTCTTTCTAGTTGTTCAAGAAAATGTCCTAAATAAAGCTGAAAATGACCAGTTTGAACATCACAAGAACTATGCAGACTTGCATTTGTTGGTAGAAGGGCATGAATATTCGAGCTACGGTTCACGTATTAAAGACGAAGCAGTAGCATTTGACGAAGCAAGTGATATTGGTTTTGTCCATTGTCATGAACACTACCCACTCTTGTTGGGTTATCACAATTTTGCGATTTTCTTCCCAGGAGAACCCCATCAACCAAATGGTTATGCAGGTATGGAAGAGAAGGTTCGAAAATATCTCTTTAAAATTTTAATTGATTAAAAATAGTATGACTTGTTTTTTTGTAAAGCTTTGATAATACTCTACCATGAAATTGATCTTTGTGAGGTAGAGAAATGAGAATAAAATATTTAAAAATTGGTGTCTTATTGTCAGTCTGTTTATTACTAATGAGTAATATTTTACCTTCAATTGTGTATGCAAATGAAGTTTCGAATATCCAAACTATATAGTCAGAAATGGATCGAATAGATGCAAAATTATCTCAAAATTATTTGCTAACCGAACAAGAAATTAAGGCTCTGGTGGAAGATAGCAAAGGAGCCTATCCAGACATATCAGATGAACGTAAAATTGAATTGCTAGAAATGGTATCTTCTAAATATGCTGCAAGAGCTAGTTTCTTGGATGGACAGGGGATTACAGTTGATGAGATGTCCTGGATAATTGATGGTATCGTGAATGTATTGATTGGCGGACACATAAAATTAGGTGCTTATGCAGCTAAGTATGGTATTGGTATGGCATGCTCGATCTTAAGTAGAGCAGCTGCAACTGCGGCAGCAAGAGTAGGACTATTGACCAAGATTTCTGGATGGATTTTACGAGTAGCTGTGAATGTAGCTGATGTATATGGTAATTTTGCCTACAATATTGCTGCAGCTTGGGATGCATATGATAAAATTCCTAACAATGGTCGTATAAACTTTTAAAATGTGAGAATGAAAGCACTTTGTATTTTTTTATTGAATATGTTAGCTTGGACAGTGCTTGCAATGATAATTCGTGGAGGGCTAGATGGATTTGATAGGCATACTTGGAGTACCATTTTAATTGCTTCGCTGTTCGGGGTATATGATTATAAGCCCATAGATAAAAATAGAAAAAAGTCCAAAAGAAAAAAGAAAAAATAGATTTGTTCATGGTAGGGACTTATGAAAGCTTTACTGACAAAAAAGAAAACAGTTTACAAAGAAAAATGATGGAGGAGCAAAGATGTCACAAAAAGGAAGAAGTCTCATCAAGGCTGCATTTGATACAGATAATTTTCTAATGCGAATTAGTGAGAAGGTTTTAGATATTGTAACAGTCAATCTTCTCTTTGTAGTAACTTGTTTGCCAATCGTAACGATTGGAGTAGCTAAAATTAGTCTCTATCAGACAATGTTTGAAATCAAGCAAAGTAGACGTGTTCCAGTTTTTAGGACCTATCTAAGAGTTTTTAGACAAAATCTGAAACTAGGTTTTCAGCTGGGGCTGTTGGAGTTAGGAATTGTATTTCTTGCTCTTTCAGATCTCTATCTTTTCTGGGGTCAAACGGCTTTACCTTTCCAATTGGTAAAAGCCATTTGTTTAGGGATTCTGATTTTTCTTACTATTGTGATGTTGGCTAGTTACCCGATCGCGGCACGTTATGACCTATCTTGGAAAGAAATTCTTCAAAAAGGACTGATCTTGGCTAGCTTTAATGCACCGTGGTTTATCTTGATGATTGCAATTATCTTTTTGATTTTGATGATTCTATATCTATCAGCTTTTACCCTTCTATTGGGAGGATCAGCTTTTATTCTCTTTGGTTTTGGACTTCTTGCTTTTTTACAAGTGGGAGTGATGGAAAAGCTATTTGCTAAGTATGAGTAAGGGTTGCAATTATTTCTGAAACTACTTTCAAACGCTCCAAACGCTATTCTATAAGCAAGAAACTAAAATCTAAGTGCCTAAAAGATATTGAAAGCCTTTTCTCTAAAGTGTATACTAAAGAAGTAAAGAAAGAATCTGCTCTAGCAGAAAATAAAAATAACAGGAGAAAATCTATGTCAGATTTAAAAAAATACGAAGGTGTCATTCCAGCCTTCTACGCATGTTATGATGATCAAGGAGAAGTAAGTCCAGAGCGCACACGTGCCTTGGTTCAATACTTCATTGATAAAGGTGTTCAAGGTCTTTATGTCAATGGTTCTTCTGGTGAATGTATCTACCAAAGCGTTGAAGACCGCAAGTTAATCTTGGAAGAAGTCATGGCAGTTGCCAAAGGTAAATTAACTATTATTGCCCATGTTGCTTGCAACAATACCAAAGATAGTATGGAACTTGCTCGCCATGCAGAAAGCTTGGGTGTAGATGCCATTGCAACGATTCCACCAATTTACTTCCGCTTGCCAGAATACTCAGTCGCTAAATACTGGAATGATATCAGCTCTGCAGCTCCAAACACAGACTATGTAATCTATAACATCCCTCAATTGGCAGGTGTTGCTTTGACTCCAAGTCTCTATACTGAAATGTTGAAAAATCCACGTGTTATCGGTGTTAAGAACTCTTCTATGCCAGTTCAAGATATCCAAACATTTGTTAGCCTTGGTGGAGAAGACCATATCGTCTTTAACGGTCCAGATGAACAGTTCCTAGGAGGACGCCTCATGGGTGCTAAAGCTGGTATCGGTGGTACTTATGGTGCTATGCCAGAACTCTTCTTGAAACTCAACCAATTGATTGCGGATAAAGATTTAGAAACAGCGCGTGAATTACAGTATGCTATTAACGCAATCATTGGTAAATTGACTGCCGCACATGGAAATATGTATGGTGTCATTAAAGAAGTCTTGAAGATTAATGAAGGACTTAATATTGGATCTGTTCGTTCACCATTGACACCAGTGACTGAAGAAGATCGTCCAGTTGTGGAAGCAGCTGCAGCCTTGATTCGTGAAACTAAGGAGCGCTTCCTCTAATCCATAAGGAGGTATTTATGACTAACTACATTGCAATTGATATCGGTGGAACTAACATCAAGTATGGTTTGGTTGATCAAGAGGGGCAACTTCTTGAATCGCATGAGATACCGACAGAGGCACATAAAGGTGGTCCCCATATTTTAGAGAAAACCAAACAGATTGTAGCTAGTTATCTTGAAAAAGATTCTGTAGCAGGTGTTGCCATTTCTTCGGCAGGTATGGTGGATCCTGACAAGGGTGAGATTTTCTATGCAGGCCCACAGATTCCAAATTATGCAGGAACACAGTTCAAGAAGGAAATCGAGACTAGCTTTGACATTCCTTGTGAAATTGAAAATGATGTCAACTGTGCAGGTCTTGCAGAAGCAGTTTCGGGATCTGGTAAGGGAGCAAGCGTGACCCTTTGCTTAACCATTGGAACAGGTATTGGCGGTTGTTTAATTATTGACGGTCAAGTCTTCCATGGTTTTAGTAACTCCGCCTGTGAGGTTGGCTATCTACACATGCAGGATGGAGCTTTCCAAGACTTAGCCTCAACCACAGCTTTGGTTCGTTATGTAGCAGAAGCACATGGTGATCCAGTTGATCAGTGGAATGGTCGTCGGATCTTTAAGGAAGCTACTGAGGGCAACAAGCTTTGCATGAAAGGTATCGACCGCATGGTTGACTATCTAGGAAAAGGTCTAGCTAATATTTGTTATGTGGCCAATCCAGAAGTAGTTATTCTAGGTGGTGGTATCATGGGACAAGAAGCTATTCTCAAGCCTAAAATTCGAAAAGCTTTGAAAGATGCTTTGGTACCAAGTTTAGCTGATAAGACGAGATTAGAATTCGCTCATCATCAGAATACAGCAGGTATGTTGGGTGCTTATTATCATTTTAAAACAAAACAATCCTAGTTTGGCAATGCCAAACTAGGATTTTCTAGGTACGACGGGCATATAGTTCATCTGTGTTGTATAGTAAATTGAAACAAGAACAAGACAAAAGAGCCTCAAAAAAGTATTGAAACTTGACAATACCTTTTTGAGGTGCTTTTTGATATGAGCTCATGTTTTCTCAATAGGATTGTACTCAGGTGAGTAGGGAGGAAGAGGTAAAAGTTTATGCCCAAATTCTTCACATAAGAGCTCTAGCTTACCCATTCTATGGAATCTTGCATTATCCATAATAATAACTGATGGTTTGTTTAATGTTGGTAAGAGAAACTTCTGAAACCAAGCTTCAAAAAAGTCGCTCGTCATCGTCTCTTCGTAAGTCATTGGAGCGATTAACTCACCATTTGTTAGCCCTGCAACCAAAGAAATCCTCTGATATCTTCTTCCAGATACTTTACCTCTTATTAATTGACCTTTTAATGAGCGACCATATTCTCGATAAAAATAAGTATCGAATCCTGTTTCATCAAGATAAACAAGTGCTAGATGCTTTAAACTATTAAAATTTTTAAGAAATAAAGCTACTTTTTCTGGGTCTTGTTCATAGTAGGTGTGGTTCTTTTTTTCGAGTGTAGCCCATAGCTTTAAGAGCATAGTGAATGGTAGTTGGGTGACAGTCAAATTCAGAAGCTATTTCAGTCAAATAAGCGTCTGGATTGTCAGTAAGATAGTTTTTAAGTCTATCTCTATCAACCTTTCTTGGTTTTGTTCCTTTTACTTGATGGTTTAGCTCTCCTGTTTTCTCTTTTAGCTTTAACCAGCCATAAATGGTATTACGTGAAATTTGGAAAATGTGTGATGCTTCTGTTATACTACCTGTTCGCTCACAATAAGCGAGAACTTTTTTACGAAAATCTATTGAATATGCCATAAGAAGATTATACCACATTATGTACTATTTTTGGTTCAGTTTACTATATCATCTTGCTTGTCTTGGCAGGCTGGGCAGGATATAAGTGGAAGATAAGATTAAAAAAATGGAGAAAACTCTAATGGTTCTTCTCCATTTTTTTATCTAATTGGTAATGTTGAAAATCGGAAGTGAAATGATACTTTCAAAGAATTCATTTTGGACACTAGCAAACGAAA
>NZ_CAUQCP010000001.1:0-104101 GCF_963516575.1 uncultured Streptococcus sp. | reverse complement strand
TTGGAAGTGTAACAGCTATTGTTCAACTGGTCAATTTTGTAGTAATGCCACTAAATGAAGTTGGTATGGGAATAAGTAAATTCCGTGAAGGTCAGGCAACACTAGATGCATTTGAGGTAAAAGATGTAATCGAACTTCAAACTGGTAAAACGAAAGAATATTTCGATGATGTTATTTCTTTTTCAAATATAGATTTTTCTTATCCTAATAATGAAGAAAAGATTTTTAATCATTTATCTTTGAAGATTCAAAAAGGGGAAAAAATTGCAATTGTAGGAATGTCAGGGAGTGGAAAATCAACTTTGCTCAATTTATTGCTGCGTTTTTATGATGTAACAAGTGGACATATTTCAATTGATAATCAAGATATACAAGCTATTTCAGCAGAGAGTCTTTATAACTTGATGACGATTGTTCAGCAAGATGTTTATATCTTTGATGATACTTTAAGAGCAAATATTACTCTTAATCAATCCTTCACTGATGAGGAAATAAAGAAAGCTGTACAGCAGTCAGGTTTAGAAAGTTATGTTTTAGAAAATGAATTAGGTCTACAAGCTTTATGTGGAGAGAATGGATCAAATTTATCTGGCGGACAAAAACAAAGAGTTAGTATTGCGCGCGCCTTGATTCGAAAAACACCAATCTTATTATTGGATGAGGCTACTTCATCTTTGGATAATCAAGTAACTACTGAAATTGAAAGTTCAATCTTGGATATTCAAAATTTGACTGCACTTGTAGTAACCCACAAGTTGAATGAGAACATTTTGAAAAAATACGATAGAATTCTCTTTATGAAAGATGGCGTTATTGTTGAAGATGGTTCTTTCAGTGATTTGATGGATAGGAGAGGTGAGTTTTATAAGTTGTTTGAGTTGAGTGTGTAATTCTCTTTCATTTTATTTTATAGTATAATTTTATAAAACACTTTATCACTTTCGTTCTATAATATAGAAGCTTGCTAGCACCACATGAGGAGAAATCATGAGGGATATTATCAGTTGAATAAGTAAGAGTATAATCTACATCTCCAAAGTAGGAGTGGCTAGTTCCAGCAGAAAGACCTTCATAGGTTTTATAACTGAATAGATCGACTTACTTTGTTGTCGAATTTTTCCTGTTCTTCAAGTAATTCTAAGGAATAGACGACAACTTTAAAATCAAATAAGCTAAAAACGCTCTAAAATCATTAAATTGACATAAAAGTGTTTTTTATTGTCAAAATATACAATTGAAAAAATTTCCAGTTTTTTAAAAATCACTTTCTTAGATGACAATTTAATCAAAATATGATATAATACAGAAAAAGTAAAAATAACAAAAGTAACTTACAGAAGTAAAATAAAAAAAGTAAATAGATAGCCACGGCGGATATTCCTTTCATCGTTTAGAAGGAGTTGCTGTGGTTATCGTTGTTGCTGAGCTAATTAATTGCTCTTATTATTTAGATGAAGTTACTTTTATTATTGAATTAATTTGAATAATAATAACGATCAATGAAAGTACTCATCGATATTCCCTTTATGCAGTTTAGAGCACAAAGGAAAATAGTACTGATTTGATCGTTTTTTTCTGTATTGACATCATAAAACACAGTAAGAACCTTCAGTCATAATAAACAAGGAGGTAACATGAGATTTGTTGTGTATAAACATTCGCTGATTCTAGGTGATAATAATATCGTTACAAAGCAATTGATTGCACTCAAACATGATGATGGCACATTACAATTCACTCATTTTCATAGATATGTAAAATCTGCCGCAAAAATTAAGTCTATTTCAGACGATGGCAACAAACGTTTTTCATACGTTGTTAAGTTTTTGAACTATATATTTGGAACAGTTGGGGTAAATAATCTTGATCAACTAACTTTTGAAATGGTCAAGGAATTTTTTACGCTTTATGGTTTAACACAATTGCCTGAAGATAGAACAAATAGAAAGAAAAGTACAGTCGAAAAATGTGTAAATGCAGTTCTTGATTTTTTAACTCTATACTTGAATGAACGAAAAGGGAAGGCTAAATTGAAGCCAAAAGACCTTTATTCTATCAATACGTTCACTAATAGACGAGGTAGAGTCATCAAAAGAAAAGAGTTGAATTTTGAGGTATTTGTTGATGGAAGCAACACACAGAAGTCAATTTTTAGGGATATGCCAAACAGCGCCTTTGAAATGCTTTTTGCTCACATTGCTCAATATCACAAGGATTTACTTATGGTTGTTGCTTTGGGAGCATTTGTTGGTTTAAGACCATCAGAAGCTTGTAATGTAAGGCGTGAAGATAGCCCTTTGGGGGCAGGTATCATATTTCACCAAAGTGATAATCAAGTATTTAAAATTGAGATTGATCTGCGAAAAGAAATGCCCCTTAGAAGCGATTTAAAGCCAACTGGACGAATTAAAAAGGAAAGACT
The DNA here is from genome assembly GCF_963516575.1 of uncultured Streptococcus sp. Taxonomy (GTDB): domain Bacteria; phylum Bacillota; class Bacilli; order Lactobacillales; family Streptococcaceae; genus Streptococcus. Next base: position 101,679 of record NZ_CAUQCP010000001.1, on the reverse strand, counting down.
TCAAGCTGTACCTTATATCTTCTTAGAGGTCTTTTTAGACACCTACAATGACTATATGAGCTACCTAGAAGGTAAAAGTTATGAGAGAGATTATGGTCCATTAAACCTTAACAAGCAAGGGAAAGCATTGTCATACGATGTGTACTATCAACGATTTCGTAAGATTATTCGCGAAGAAATGATTCCAATATTTCTTAAATCTGATGACCCAGAGGTTGTCTTTTTTGGTCAACTCTTGCAAGAAAATAATATTTCACCCCATATCTTTAGGCACTGGTACACCACACAATTGGTTTTGTCAGGTGTTAATGAAGTTAGTGAACTGATGTCTGCTAGAGGGGACAATTCACCAGAAAGTGCTTGGGTTTATTTACAAAATAAAGGAGAAATTGCAAAACAATATGGTCAGGTTAATAATGGTGTTTTTGAATATATGAACTGGCAAGCAGAAAAATTGTTTGGAGAAGATTAAAAGGAGTAGCTATTGGTAGTAGATTTAAAAAATTATCTTGAAAGAATATTAGTCGAGTTAGGTGCTGCTACAATAAAACACCGTGAGAAAGTCAGTGGATTCTTACTAGACAATGAATGGTTTGGTGTGTCTATAAATCTTGATGATTATACTATTTCTGAAAAAGATGCTGAAGTTCTTAAAAATCATATCAAAGACTATTTAACAACACCTCCTGGAATTAAAAGTATGGAAGGAATCTTTTCAAAAAAATTTCCTTCTACAAGTGAATTATTCGTACAATTTGCTGAAGAAGAAAAGCTGAGTGAAACAAATCGTTTCTATCTACTTGATTTTTTAGCATATTACTTAACAAAAGATTTGTTTCTATATAGTGATGCTGAAGTGGAGACCATAGTAGAAGTAGCAACAGAAGTTCTCACGAAATTACAAGGCAATATCCTTATTCAATTTATCAAGTGGCTTCTCAATAAAGGTGTTACTCGTTATCGAGTAAGTTTTGAAATGACAAAACGTTATACGATTGAGAGTACAAATGGAGCGTATGAATTAGATGAATACCTTGAATTAATGTATTACCTGTTTAACGAAGACTACATCATAAAAAATGACATGTTGTGCAAAGCAGCAAATTCAAAGGATTATGCAGATACATGGCTATATCTAGGATTGCATTTTATTTGTGCACTAAGATCAACAGACTTAGAAAGATTAGGACATCCTAAATTAACAAGAGAGCCATTAGAAGTTTTAGAAGCAGTAGTAGATGGAACTTGGAGCAGTAGTGAAGCTAGAAGGACTTTACTAAGTATTACAACAAGATTGACTTATTTAAACTTAACACCTAATAAAACCAAAAACGCTTCTAATGTTGCTCAGCTAAAGTTTCATGTCCCAGAAAGTTGTCAGGTTCTTATTGGAACGTTATTGGCTATCTGTGAGGCACATTTCCAACTTCAAATACCATACAATGCAGAAAATCCATTGATCAGACAAATTAAAACTTATGAAAAGATTACTAGTTATATGGGGGAGGAAATCGGAAATTTATTTTTAGAGCGTAACTTTAGTAGTCGTTCTGCAAACAAGTCCTACTTACAATCTGTCGCAATGTTAGCAGATGATGTTCTTGAAGAAAAGTCAGAACTGAATATTAAAGGTTATTTTTTAGCAGCATTAGCTCGTAGCCATAAAGGGGATTTTAATGAATTTGCACAAACTACAACAACGTATCTAAAAGATGCCCAACTCGGACAACTAAAACCTGAAATGGTTGCAAAAGAACTATTTGAACGAGGCGTATTATCCATGATTCCGTCTATGCTCTTGACCATTGTAACTAGAGGAAAGTATAAAAAATTAAGTCCAAGCCAACAAACTCAAATGATTAAAAGTTTAGATTTAACGCCAGTAGAAATTGAAAAAACGTTAGAACTGAGTATTAGGGCTGATTTACGTTCGCAACAAGCTTTAAAAACTCTAGTTGAAAACAATGTTGAACCTGAACAATTACTGACAATCTGTCATCGAATTGGCAACGGAGAGGCTTTCTCTAAGCAGGGAGAAAGTATGTGTCTCTTGTCTGCATTAGGGAAACTATGCCCCTATGATGACCGTCAACATTGTGTCGGTTGCCAGTATGAATTACAAACAAAATCTACCTTACTTTTGTTAATTGGTGAGTTTAATCGTCTCAATAAACAATATCAAAAATTAAAGAATGAACTTGAACGAGGAAAGGTTCGAGCCATTCTTGAGCAGCAGATTAAACCATGTCTTACAGAAATGTTAGAAGCATTATCAGAACAGTATGGCGAAGCTGTATTATCTGATTATGAGGATATTATCAAGGAGTTAGTCAGTTGAATAATCAATTAAAATTATTTCGTAAAGTAAATGAAATTGTCCTGTTTGATGACAATATGATTGAGAGCGCAAAAGAATGTTTTCAAGACTATGTTGAAAAAGGGATTATCCTAACCACCAATTTTGAAGAAAATAGATGGGCAACAACTAATGAATATTCTAACGTTAGCTTCATTTTTAACTTGAATAAATTCCAATATAAAAGGTTTTATGAACAAGTATTTCAATTATCTTTTGATGATTTTGTCACCTACTTAAAGAGTTTTATAGTGCTATCTATGGAACATCATGTTTTAATCACACTCCAAGCCTTTTTAAGAGATATAAAAAAATTAGTCAAAGAAATAAAAGTGAACGAAGTCTTCTCGTTAGCAAATATGAAGATTTCCAACCCCTCAGTATGTATAGATTTTCTTTCTACACTACCATGTTTAGAGAGTAACGAATTAACCCAACTGATTGAGCAACTAGATGAACTTTTAAATGTTAGTTATCAACTGAACACTAAAAAACAGCGAAAGTTAGCCCAATTTCAATCCTATTTTTTATTTAATGATATTTTAAACGACTATTGGGTTAAATCATTATCAGATGAGGAAAGATTGTTTTACTACCCTCTTTTCTTATGGTGGCAAATAACAGCAGTAGTACCACTTAGACCAAGGGAGTTTTTGCTCACTCAGAGAAATTGTCTCACAGAAAAAGACGGAAAATATTACTTAACTCTCAGACGAAATAACTTAAAAGGAAAAGACAAGGGAGTATCCCATAAAATTTCAGAGGATTATTATTTAACAACTTACGAAGTACCATTTAAGCTTGCGAGTGAGATTTTAAATTATTTAGAGCTAACCAAAGACTTATCATCTACACAGTTAGATACCCTATTTGTGACAGACTCTCATTATCGGAAATGGAAACGTATTGCTGGTACTAAAAACCGTTTCTTGACGTACAGTAACTTAAATACAATTTTAAAATATTTCTTTAATGAGATTGTATCTCAACAGTATGGGTATTTTGTACATCATATCAATTCCCCAAATCAATTAGACGATCATGAGATTAATTTCATCCATATTGGAGATACTAGACACATTGCAATGATCAATCTGATAGCAGAAGGGGCTAGTCCAGTAACAGCAATGCTCTTAGCTGGACATGATAGTGTCACAACATCTTCACATTATTTTTCAAATCTGAGTCAGTTTATTGAATGTAGGAGCTATCAGCTTTATCGTAAATTAACAAACTCTCAAACGTCTTACGCTATAAGTAAAACTCAACATAGATACACCATTAATAAAAACTATGTTCCTCTTGATAATAAGGGCAGATGTTATTCACCTCGATTTGCGGAAGGTGATTATTCAGACTGTCTTAAAGTCATTAGCTCACATGCAGAGCTTGGTGCTTGTACTAGTTGTCCATTTTACAGAAAAGCTGGAAAAGATTATTTCTCTATGGATAAATCCTTTAAGAAATCAATCGACGAGGAAGCTTTAATTGTAGATGAGGCTATAAAAAGAGTTCGACAAGGAAAGGGGAATATAGAAGATATTGGTGAGGCATTATTAAAACTTAAAACAGTTAGTCGTTCTTATCAAGAATATCTAACTGAAAAACATTTATCCTTACAGGAGTTCTCAAATGGCTAGAAAGAAGTATATTGATAATCAAGAATTGCTATTATTATTTGAACATTATTTGCTGGAACATTGTTCGAATAATCCTAGACTTTTCAAAATTCCACAGTTTGGAAATTACCTTAGAAACAATGGATTTCCGCAAGTTGCAGACACAACGATTAGAAGAAACAAAGAATTTAGACAAGCCCTTAATGATAAATTGGAACTATTTGAGGACGACACCTATCAAACAGTTATAACGTATAAAACTCTAGATGTGGAACGTTTCTTAATGACCAATAGAACCCCTAAAGCAATCAAATCAGCATTGATGAAACTTAACAATTATTATAAAAGAGTTGTTGATGCAGCAATAGAATATAAGGAAGAAGCCAGTAAGCTCAAAACAAAAGTTTCAGAGTTGAAAAATGAGGTAGTACAACTTAATGAAAAGAATGCTGAAATTAAGGAGCAGACAGCATTAAACAAAGAATTATTAGAGGAAAACAAAAAGTTAAGAAATCTTCTTAAAACCAGTTTGTATCCTGGGATTGCAAATGAATTATTAAAAGAAGAAGGCTTATTAAAATCTGATCAGCAACTTGTAACTAAGAAGTATCTAAGTGAAAATATTATCACCTCAGACACAAAAATATCTTTTGAAAAGCACACTCATAAAGAGAAGAAAGCAGGCAAAAGTAAGATTTTGGAAATCAAAAACTTACTGGATAATAAGACTAAGTATTAGGAGGAAAAAATGTCAGACTTCATCACTGATTTTCCAGCTTTATTGAAATATTGGAACTTTGATAGCAATATTAAATTAGAAATAGAAAAACTCCCTATTACTAGTAAAAAACACGTTAGCTGGAAATGCCCTAACTGTTCGTACGAATGGAAAGCAAGTGTAGCAAAATCTTACAAGCAAGTCCTAAATCATACAAAAATCTGTCCTGTATGCGACCTTGGAGAAGTGCTTGTAAAAGGAGAAAACGCAATATCTGATAGGTTTCCCAACTTTCTTGAGTACATAAACTTTCATTATGAGAATATAGAATCGATTCAAAACGAAATTGAAAATTTAACCTTTACTTCAAAGAGATTATTTCATTTTAAATGTCCCACTTGTCATGTTGGTTGGAAAGATGTAGCCAATACTTCTAGATTATTAACAAAAAAATTAAACAAAAAAGTTGTTCATGCAGGCTGTAACGAATATAAACATTGTGTACCTTTTTATAAAGCATACCCTAACCTCGGAAAAATATATCTTTCAGGCGGTTATAACGAGTTGGAATTTGAAAAATTAACTCTCAGTGATAATGTTACAATTCCCAGAAAATGGAAATGTGATAAATGCAAGCATTTTTTTGATTTATCAATAGATAAGTTGATCTCAAGAATTAAGAGGAATGGATTTTATTGTACTAAATGCGAAGCAACTTTTGACACAGCTATAAAAGTGAATGTAAAGCCTCTCAGCTACACAGATAAGCATCTTCTTGACCAATTGGTTAAAAATCATATTAAAAAAAATATGATTGACTGTTTGTCTAATATAGTAGCAACTTGGAAATGTATGAAATGCAATGGGGAATATGAATGCTCAGTTGTAAAAAGACATCAAGAAGGTTGTCCATATTGTAGTGATAAACAAATGTTAAAAGAGTATAATACTTTACAAGAAACTCATCCATATTTAGAGAAATTTTGGGATAAAAGTAATGATAAATCTATTTCTGAATACTGGCATAAGTCTTCTGAATGTATAAATTGGAAATGCCCTTGTTGTAATATTCAGTTTCAATGCAGCCCTGTTGAAATGATATCTAGAACCAACTTAGAGAATAGTAATTTTGAAACATGTCCTAACAACTGTGATTGGAATACACTGATTTTTAATAATGATATTTTCTATAATTCGCCAAGGTTACGGAAAGAATGGAGTAAAAAAAATAATATCTCTGTTCACTTAACTCTAAGTCATATTGAAACAAAAAAATATTGGTGGAACTGTTCTATTTGTCAAGGCGAATACCTTTGTTCAATTCCAATAAGAAGAGAAGTAATAGATAGCTGTCCATATTGTAATGATGAACAACCATTAAAGGGGTATAATACACTATCTGACATTCACCCTGAACTATCTAGTTATTGGAGTAACAAAAATATCCAACAACTTGATGAAATAACTCTGTCAGAAGCTAAAAATAAAAAATGTATATGGTTGTGCGACTGTTGTAATTTAGAATTTAATGAAAAACTAAGTATTGTTCTAGATAAATTTTCGAATATCAGCAATAAAGAACTCAAGAAAATTTGCCCTTACTGTAATAAAAAAATACCTAAACCTGAAGAATCATTGGGTTACAAAAAACCATTTTTAAAATCAGAATGGCTAGAAAATATTAACGGAGACATTTATAATGTTTTCTCTAATTCAAACGATATAATTGAATGGATATGTAGAAAATGTCACAGAAACTATAAGGCAAAAATTTCTAATAGAGCTGAAGACGATAAATGTTGCCCTTATTGTTCCAATAGAAAATTAATAAAAGGAATTAATGATCTTGCGACAACTCATCCTCACTTAATAAAAGAATGGTCAAGCTTGAATGACCGACAATTAAGTTGTTTAACCAATAAATCAAGCTATAAAGCATGGTGGAACTGTTCTGTGTGTTCAAATACATACCAGCAGGTTGTTAGTCATAAGTTCACTACTAAAATACTTGTCCTTACTGTAGAAAAGTAAAAATATTAAAAGGCTTTAACGACCTTGCGACTACACATCCATGGTTGATTAAGGAATGGTCAACTTTAAATGACATGGACTCTAGTTCTATAATGAGTAATTCAAATTATAGTGCATGGTGGAAATGTTCTGAATGTAGCGGAGAATACCAGCAAACAATTAAGAAAAAGATTCTAAAGAAAGAATCTTCTTGTCCATATTGTCAAAACAATAAAGTATTAAAAGGGTTTAACGACCTTGCGACCACACACCCATGGTTGATTAAGGAATGGTCAACTTTAAATGACATGGAATCTAGTTCTATAATGTGTAATTCAAATTATAAAGCATGGTGGAGATGTTCAGAATGTAGCAGAGAATATCAGCAAACGATTAAGAAAAAAATTCAAATGAACATATCTTGTTGTCCTTATTGTCAAAACAATGAAGTATTAAAAGGTTTAAACGACCTTGCAACAACTCATGACTATTTGTTAAACGAATGGGATTATCTGAATAATATTCTTTTAGCAAATCCAACAGAAATTAATGAGAAAAGTAATAAAATTGTGTGGTGGATTTGTAAAGATGAACCAAATCATCGGTATAAGTTTAAAATCAATGAAAAAATCAAATATGAAAAACGTAACTTAATAACGTGTAAAATCTGTAAAGGTTTAAGAAGAAAACAAGAACATTTTGTTCAGTTTGTAAATCAATAAATTAAACAATCTAAAAACACTTTAATATCAATTTAATGGTTTAAAGTGTTTTTTAGTATCAAAATGTACATTTGAAAAATTTTTAGTTTTCACTTAAATAAAGTACATTATACAGAAGATGAATAGTTTTAAAAATTTCCAGTGTTCACTTAAATAAAGTACATAATTGAGTATAATTGGCTTAAAAAAAATTTTTGGTTATGATGAAATTTGTTTTACACAGGTTTAAGTCTTTTTATCACTTAAAAAACCCCTGTAACATCTTTCCGAAAAACTATAATTTTCTTGAAAAATATGCAAGTCTATGCTATACTACTAGTAGAGTTTATTTATGGAGAAAATACATGAAACGTGAGATTTTACTAGAACGAATCGACAAACTAAAACAAATCATGCCCTGGTATGTTCTGGAATACTATCAATCTAAGCTTGCTGTGCCCTACAGTTTTACAACCTTGTACGAATACCTCAAGGAATACGATCGATTTTTCAGCTGGGTTTTGGAGTCTGGCATTTCAAACGCCGATAAAATGTCTGATATTCCTTTATCCTTGTTGGAAAATCTAAGCAAAAAAGATATGGAATCCTTTATCCTATATCTACGTGAACGTCCTTTGCTGAATGCTAATACAACCAAACAAGGAGTTTCACAGATAACTATCAATCGGACCTTGTCAGCACTTTCTAGTCTTTACAAGTATCTGACCGAGGAGGTTGAAAACGATCAGGGGGAACCTTATTTCTATCGTAATGTAATGAAGAAAGTTTCAACCAAGAAAAAGAAAGAAACACTTTCTTCCAGAGCTGAAAACATCAAGCAAAAACTCTTTCTAGGTGATGAAACAGAAGGCTTTCTAACTTATATCGACCAAGAGTACCCACAACAGCTTTCAAATCGAGCTCTTTCGTCATTCAACAAAAATAAAGAACGTGATTTGGCCATTATTGCCCTTCTCTTGGCTTCTGGTGTCCGTTTATCTGAAGCTGTTAATCTGGATTTAAGGGATCTCAACCTCAAAATGATGGTTATTGACGTTACTCGAAAAGGTGGAAAACGCGACTCGGTCAATGTCGCGGCCTTTGCAAAACCTTATCTAGAAAATTATCTAGCTATTCGAAATCAACGCTATAAAACGGAAAAGACGGATACGGCCCTCTTTTTGACATTCTATAGAGGTGTTCCCAATCGTATCGATGCTTCCAGCGTGGAAAAGATGGTTGCTAAGTACTCTGAGGACTTCAAAGTCCGTGTAACTCCCCACAAACTGCGCCATACCCTAGCAACCAGGCTCTATGATGCGACTAAATCGCAAGTTTTGGTCAGTCACCAGCTAGGACATGCCAGTACACAAGTCACTGACCTCTATACCCATATCGTCAATGATGAACAAAAGAATGCTCTAGATAGTTTATAAAATACATAAAATAAATTATGTAATATATGATTTTAAAAAAGAAGCTGGTCCTACAACCAACTTCTTTTTGATTTATCCAACTACCGCTTCAGCGATTTCTTCACGGCTAATACCAGCGAAATAGCGTGCAATATCAATAGTTTCTAGAGCTTTGAGGACATCTTCGCGTTCGTATTTCACTCCACGAAGGACATCTTCTACTGCAGCAACGTCTTCAATACCAAAGAAGTCACCATAAATCTTGATGTCTTGGATTTTTGATTCAGTAACGTTAGCAAAGACTTCCACCTTACCACTAGTGAATTTTGTTCCACGACGGACGTTAAATTCAGGTGATTTCCCATAGTTCCAGTCCCAAGTACCAAACTTAGTATCCTTGATGCGATTAATTTCAGCCAATTCTTTCTCAGAAAAAACGTATTCAGTCATCTCTGGGTACTCTTTTTTCATGTATTCCAAGAGTAAATCACGGAATTCTTCAACTGTGATTTTTTCTGGCAATTCATTGACAATATTGGTTACACGAGCACGGACGGATTTGACACCTTTTGATTCAAATTTATCCTTTGAAACCTTGAGGGCGTTGGCTAAGACCGACAAATCGACGTCAAAGAGCAAGCAGCCGTGGTGCATGATACGGCCATTGATATAGGCTTGGGCATTGCCACAGAATTTCTTGCCGTCAATCTCAAGGTCGTTACGGCCTGTGAACTCAGCTTTAACACCGAGTTGTGCCAAGGTATTGATAACTGGAGTTGAGAAGCTCTTGAAGTCAAAGGCCTTATTTTCATCTTCTTTTGAAATGATCGTATAGTTGAGGTTGTTTAAATCGTGGTAAACAGCTCCACCACCGCTGATACGGCGGACCACCTCAATACCATTTTCTCGAACATAATCACGGTTGATTTCTTCGATAGTATTCTGGTGACGACCAACAATGATAGATGGCTTGTTAATCCAAAGTAGGAAGATTTGATCCTCATCCAAAAGGTGTTTAAAGGCATATTCTTCCAAGGCGATATTAAAGGCAGTGTCGTTTGAATGATTGATAATGTATTTCATGATATCCCTTTATACGATAGAAACTGGAAATAGCCTTCCAGTCTAATCTATCTTTCTTTTATTTTTTCTTAGGTGAATGGATGGCCATTCCTAGAACATCCGCAAATGCTTCGTACATCACTTCAGAGTAGGTTGGGTGTCCGTGGATAGTCTTCAGCATTTCTTCAACAGTAATTTCCATTTCGATAATGCTCGACGCTTCGTTGATCAATTCTGCAGCTGCAGGACCGATGATATGAACACCAAGGATTTCTCCGTATTTCTTATCAGCAATAACTTTAACAAAACCTTGAGCTGCATCAGAAGCAATGGCACGACCGTTAGCAGCAAAGTTGAATTTACCAATGGCTACATCGTATTTCTCACGGGCTTGTTCTTCTGTCAAACCTACTGCTGCTACTTCAGGGAGAGTGTAGATGGCTGCAGGAGTCAAATTCAATTTGGCAACAGCATGATTTCCTTTAAGAGCGTTTTCAGCGGCAACTTCACCCATACGGAAGGCTGCGTGCGCTAACATCTTAGTACCATTAATATCACCTGGTGCGTAGATACCTGGAACAGAAGTCTCCATGTATTCGTTGACCTTGATGCGACCACGATCCAATTCAAACTCAACCTCTCCAATACCTTCAAGATCCGGCACACGACCGATTGAAAGAAGAGCTTTATTTGCGATGATATCGTCTTTTCCTTCAACCTTGATACGAAGTTGACCATTTTCCTCAATGATTTCTTGCAGTTTAGTACCAGTCAAGATAGTCATTCCTTTACGTTCAAGGATCAAACGAAGATTCTTAGACACTTCTGCATCCATAGCTGGCACGATACGGTTCATCATTTCGATAACAGTCACTTTTGAGCCAAATGTCATGAAAGCTTGACCAAGTTCGATACCGACAACACCACCACCGATGATAACAAGACTTTCTGGTACTTCATTCATTTCAAGAATGTCATCACTAGTCATGACAAGTGGAGATTCCATACCAGGGACGTTGATCTTGCTGACTTTTGAACCACCAGCAAGGATGATTTTCTTAGTTTCAAGCAATTCAGAACCATTTACCAAGACATTCTTGTCTTTAGTAATGGTACCAATACCTTTATGTACAGTAACTCCGTAGCTACGAAGAAGACCTGCAACTCCGCCAACCAAAGTATTGACAACCTTAGACTTAGTTTCAAGGAGTTTGTCCATATCTACAGTGAAGTTTGGATTTTCGATGACAATACCACGGTTTGCAGCATGACCGATGTTTTCGATAATTTCAGCGTTGTGAAGGTAGGTCTTGGTTGGAATACAGCCACGGTTCAAGCAGGTTCCTCCGAGTTCAGATTTCTCAACAAGGGCAACCTTACCGCCGAGTTGGGCAGCTTTAATGGCTGCCACATATCCGGCAGGACCTCCACCAATCACAACGATATCAAAAGCATCATCGCTCTTAGCATCGTCGTTTGAGGCACTAACTGCAGGTGCTGGGCTAGCTTCTGGAGTTGCTGAGCCAGCTGTTGGGATGTTTTCCCCTTCTTCACCAAGGTAACCTATGACTTCCGTTACAGGGACTGTTTCGCCATCTCCTTTTAGGATAGCAATCAAGTAACCGTCTTCTTCGGCTTCCAATTCCATGCTGACTTTATCAGTCATGATTTCCAAAAGGATTTCTCCTTCTTTTACAAATTCTCCGACTTTTTTATTCCATTGGACGATTTGTCCTTCTGTCATATCCACGCCGGCTTTTGGCATAATTACTTCTAAGGCCATGTCTTCCTTCCTTTATCTATATCTTAAAAATGAATACTCTTGTTCTTAAATCAACATTGAGATTGGATTTTCAATCAATTCTTTCAAATCTTTCATAAACTTGGCTCCTGCCATACCATCTACGACACGGTGGTCGATGGTTAATCCTAGGCTCATGATAGGGCGAATCACAATTTCACCATTGACGACAACTGGTTTCTCAATTGTCGAACTCACACCAAGGATAGCTGAGTTTGGTTGGTTGATGATCGGGCCAAAGGACTGAACGCCAAACATCCCCAAGTTACTGATAGTGAAGGTTGAATTTTGCAACTCACTTGGAGCTAATTTACCATCCAAGGTACGGCCAATAACATCCTTAAAGGCTACAACCAGTTCTGAAAGACTCATCTTCTCAGCATTGTAAACAACAGGTGTCATCAATCCATTATCCATCCCAACTGCCATGGCAAGATTGACATAGTTGTGAGTGATAATGGTCTTGCCATCTTCTGTCAATGAAGCGTTGATGTATGGGTGTTTCATAAGAGTCTTAACAACTGCAAGTGAAAGAAGGTCTGTTACAGTAGTCTTCTTCCCAGTTGCTTCCATGATTGGCTCAAGAACCTTCTTACGAAGAGCCAACATTTCAGTCATATCAACTTCATAGTTGAGAGTAAAGGTTGGCGCAGTCAAGTAAGATTCAACCATGCGTTGGGCAATAACCTTACGCATTGGTGTCATTGGAATACGTTCAATTTCACCGTATGGTGTTACGTTATCAGGAACTTCTTCCACTTTTTCAATCTGAGCAGGAGACTTGATGGTATTGTTTTCAATATTTTCAGGAAGCAGAGCCAAAACATCCTTCTTCATGATTTTACCACGATGACCGGTTCCTTGGATTTCCTGCCAAGCAATGTTATGTTCGAGGGCAATTCGTTTTGCAAGTGGCGAAATGCGAACCACGTTTATGTCTTTATAAGTTTCCACGTCTTCTTTGTGGACACGACCGTTTGCACCTGAGCCAGAAACGTCGTAGAGGTTGATCCCTAAATCATCCGCTAACTTTCTAGCTGCAGGAGTCGCTCTTAGCTTGTCATCAGCCATGACCTCTCCAATTCTATTATAAGATACTAAGGACGAAGAGGGCAATGAAAAAATAGGAGATTGACGATGTGTTCAATGAACACAAGGAAATCTATCTTTTTTTCGCAGACCTCCGTCCGAATTCAATTAAATGATACAAAGGGCGTTAAAAGCGACTGAAAAATAGGAAATCGACGATGGCTTCGATGAAGTCAAGGAGATTTATATTTTTTCCGAAATTTTAGCCCGTGTTCGACTCTACAAGCAACTTGGATACAACACGTATCTCAAGTTGCTACGGTTGCCGCCATTACGCGGTTAACCTAGTAGACTTACTAATTCATTCGTCGAATATTATCGATTCGACTCTCTCATGTCGCAACTTTAGAAATAACTTGATACGAAATATATCTCAAGATGTTACAGTTGTCACTATCGAGCAACCAACCTAGTAGACTTACTAAATCTTTCGTCGGTTATTATCAAACCAACTTTTCTTGTGAAAGATAACATTTATTTTACATAACTTATATTATGTAATTCTATTCTTTATTATATGTTTTACGGATGGCATCTTTGATGCTTTCAACTGTTGGAATCATTGCATTTTCTAGGTTTTGTGCATAAGGCATTGGCACATCTTCTCCTGCACAACGGCGGATTGGTGCATCTAGATAGTCAAATGCTTCTGATTCTGAAATAATAGCTGAAATTTCACCGATATAGCCACTTGTCTTGTGGGCATCGTTAACCAGAACAACCTTACCAGTCTTCTTAACTGAGTTAATGATGATGTCCTTATCAAGCGGAACAAGGGTACGTGGGTCCACAATTTCAACAGAAATTCCTTCTTCTGCTAATTCTTCAGCAGCTTGAACCACACGGCGAAGCATTTTTCCATAAGTAACAACTGTTACATCCGTACCTTCACGTTTGATTTCGCCGACTCCAAGTGGAATCGTGTAGTCTGGATCAACTGGTACTTCCCCTTTTTGGTTAAATTCTGACTTGTACTCAAGAATAATAACTGGGTTGTTATCACGGATAGAAGACTTGAGCAGTCCTTTCATGTCAGCAGGTGTACCTGGAGCCACAACCTTAAGTCCAGGGATATGAGTAAACCAAGACTCTAGTGATTGCGAGTGCTGGGCTGCAGAACCAACTCCGTTACCAGCTGCACAACGGACTGTCATTGGGACCTGACCCTTACCACCAAACATATAACGTGTTTTAGCAGCTTGATTGACGATATTGTCCATGGCAATAACTGAGAAGTCCATGAAGGTCATATCGACGATTGGACGAAGTCCTGTCATGGCTGCTCCTGCTGCTGCTCCTGAAATGGCAGCCTCAGAAATCGGACAGTCACGAACGCGTTCTGGACCAAATTCTTCAAGCATTCCAACAGAAGTACCGAAGTCTCCTCCGAAGACACCGACATCTTCTCCCATCAAGAACACATTTTCATCGCGACGCATTTCCTCAGACATAGCAAGGATAATGGTGTCACGGAAGGACATTGTTTTTGTTTCCATTTTATCTCTTTCTCCTTAGTCTGCGTAAATATCTTCAAATGCTGATTCAAGCGGTGGGAATGGACTTTCCTCTGCAAATTTAACAGAAGCTTCTACTGCTTCCTTGACTTGCGCTTGGATTTCTTCCAATTCTTCGGCACTTGCAATAGTGTTTTCAATGAGGTACTTGCGAAGGTTTTCGATTGGATCTTTTTGTTTCCACAATTCCACTTCTTCACGCGTACGATATTTACCAGGGTCAGATGATGAGTGACCAAGCCAGCGATAAGTAACACTTTCAATCAATACAGGCCCATTGCCACCACGAACATGATCTACAGCTTTCTTAAATCCTTCATAGACGTCGATGACATTGTTACCGTCTTCGATGAACATTCCAGGAATTCCATAAGCAGCACTACGTTGATGGATATGCTCTACATTGGTCATTTTCTTGATATCCGCAGAGATTCCATAACCGTTGTTAATGCAGTAGAAAATGACTGGCAGGTTCCAGATAGAAGCCATGTTCACTGCTTCGTGGAAAATACCTTCGTTGGTCGCACCATCTCCAAAGAAGCAGACGACGATTTTTCCGGTATTTTGCATTTGCTGACTGAGGGCTGCACCAACAGCGATTCCCATACCACCACCTACGATACCATTGGCACCGAGGTTACCAGCATCAAGGTCGGCGATATGCATAGAACCACCTTTCCCTTTACAAGTTCCAGTGTATTTTCCAAGAATTTCAGCCATCATTCCGTTGAGATCAATTCCTTTGGCAATAGCTTGTCCATGACCACGGTGGTTTGATGTGATCAGATCATCTGGATTGAGAGCCAACATAGCCCCCACGTTAGCTGCCTCTTCACCGACAGAAAAGTGCGTCATTCCTGGCACTTTCCCTTTCTTTACTAATTGTGCAATTTTTAAGTCCATACGACGGATTTCTTCCATCTTACGGAACATTTCTAGCAAAAGATTTTTATCTAAAGTTGACATCTTCTTGCCTTTCTAACTTTCTTCTTACCTTACTATTTTACCGTTTTTGGAAAATACTGTCAAAGTTTTTCTCAAGTAAATTTCACAAGATAAAAAAGAAAACCCAATGAGAAAAAGGGATTTCCTTATCAAGAGTATTTTTTCACAAACTTTTTTATCTTTTAGATTTTACTAAAGATTCAAATCTCTTCATAATCACAGTTAAACGCCAACGGTAGAGCGCCCCACTCACAATTAGACTAATAATCAAACCGATCCAGTAAGAATAAGCTCCAAAATCTGTCAGGGAATCGAAGATCATAGCCACTGGGATTGCTACACCCCAATAACCAACCAAACCAAGGTAAAAAGGAATAACTGTATCCTTATACCCCCGCAAAATTCCCTGAAGAGGTGCCGCAAAGGTATCTGCTAACTGGAAGAAAAGACTATAAGTCAAAAAACGCGCTGTCAAATCGATAAATTCTGGGTCGTTACCATAAAGACTAGCCACATTTCCTCGAAAAATGTAAAGGAAGAATAAGGTGAAGCCCGCAAAAATGAGAGCTGTCCCTCTTCCTAGACCGATATAGGTTTTCGCATCATCAAATCGCTTGGCTCCCACTTCATAGGAAACGACAATGGTCATAGCCGATGAGATACTCATAGGAAAGGCGTACATGAGACTTGAAAAGTTCATGGCTGACTGGTGACTAGCGATAATCAAGGACGAGAACTTAGCCATAATCAAGCCAACCACGGAAAAGATAGCCACTTCCGCAAAGACAGTCCCCCCAATAGGAAGACCTAAGCGAACCCCTTCCTTAATTTTATCCATATTAAGAGGAATTCGTTTCTCAAGATGTAGGGCTTTAAGCTTCTCCTGTTTAAATAGAACTAGAACAGAAATCCCAAGCAAGACCCAATAGGCCAAGGATGTTCCTAAACCTGAACCAGCACCACCCAGCTCTGGAACTCCAAAGGCACCGTAAATCAAGAGATAGTTAAATCCACTATTGAGAGGGAGTAACAAAAGCATGAGGTACATGGACAGTTTGGTCAAGCCCAGCGAATCCAGCAAGGAACGAATGACACTAAAAAGCAACAGGGGGATAATTCCGATAGATAAAAACCAAAGATAGCGAACCGCTACTGCCGCCACAGGAGCTTCTAACCCAATATGATTCAAGACAGGTGGTGCCAAGAAAAGTACCATCCCCAACAAGACCACAGATAGACCCAGGGCCAAATAGATGAACTGGTAAAAATCAGATGTAACTTCTTCCTTTTTGCCTCGACCAAGATGGTGACCAATGATGGGCACCAAGGCCGATACAATCCCTGTTAGAAAGGTAAAGAAAGGATTCCAGATACTGGTTGCCATAGACACACCAGCCAAGTCCATGGTATTATATTGACCTGTCATAGTCGTATCAACAAAGGATGCAGAATAATTGGCAAATTGATAAATCAGGATAGGGAAAAATATCTTTAAAAATAAGATAAACTTGTCTTCAAAATGATGGGTCTGGTACATATAGGCTCTCTATTCTTTTTGTTTACAGAGCAGACTTCCACCTAGTTTTGATAGACGATTTGTCCCTTACAGATGGTATATTTAACCTGCCCTTTTAAGGTTTCACCGATAAATGGTGAATTAGCTGCTTTCGAAGCAAAATGGGAGTCCACAAGGCGGTCAGCCTTAGCATCAAAAATAGTGATGTCCGCTGGACCATTCTCAGCCAAATAACCTGCTTCAAAGTTGTAAATCTTGGCTGGGTTGTATGTCATCTTTTCGAGTAATTCCATCAAGCTCAACTCCCCTGGTTCCACCAAATAAGTCAATCCGAGAGAAAGAGATGTTTCCAAACCAGTCATACCAGATGGCGCTTTGGTAATATCCTCAACATTTTTTTCATCCGCATGGTGAGGCGCGTGGTCTGTCGCAATGACTGTGATGACACCTGACTTGAGACCTTCAATCACGGCAAGACGGTCTGATTCCAAGCGAAGCGGTGGATTCATCTTAGCATTGCTACCTTGAGTCAAGAGGAGTGCTTCTGTCTTGGAGAAATGCTGTGGCGCTACTTCTGCTGTGACTTGCGCACCTAACCCTTGAGCAAACTCCACTACTTTAACACTTTCTTCTTTAGACAAATGCTGAATATGGACATGAGCCTTAGTTGCATAGGCAATCATGACATCACGCGCCATCATAGCGTACTCAGCTACCCCAGTCGCACCGCAAATATGGAAATGTTCTTTAGCAATGTTTTCATTAAATCCAAGAATCCCGTTCAATCCTGGATCTTCCTCATGGAGACTAATAAAGGTATTAAGCTTTTTGGCTTCCTCCATGGCTTCCTTGACAACTTTACTACTTTCAAGTGGGATACCGTCGTCTGAGAAACCAACCGCACCAGCTTCTAAAAGTGCCTTAAAGTCAGTCAAGTCTTGGCCATTAAAGTTCTTAGTAATGGTCGCAACCGTCTTAACATTAATCTTCTCTTTGGCAGCTGACTGGAGAACTTCTTGCAAAGTCTCTACATCAGAGATGGTTGGACTAGTGTTAGCCATCATGACGACAGTTGTAAAACCACCTGCAGCGGCTGCTAGCGCACCCGTATGGATATCTTCTTTGTGGGTCTGACCAGGTTCACGGAAATGAACATGAATATCGACCAAGCCAGGAGCAACGACTAGACCTGTAGCATCAATCAGTTCTGCTCCTTCTTCTTTAATCTCAGGTGCAATTTTGACAATTTTCCCATCTTGAACTAAGACATCACACACTTGATCCAAACCAGACTTGGGATCCATTACACGACCATTTTTGATTAGTAGCATCTGCTTTCTCCTTTATTCATAGAAATCAACTTGGGTATCCAACAATTTATCCCCATCATAAACAAACTTGGCTGAAAAGAAGGGTTTATCTTCTAAAAGCCACCCAACAAAGGTATGGTCACCTTCCCAAGTCGGCTTACTCAAAACCTCATCATAGGGAACCCATTCTAGCGTTCCCTCATTGCAGTCAACCAAGTTACCCTCGAACTCCGTCACCTTAAAAACATAGGTGTACCAGTCTAAATCTGGCGTAAATTCAGGAAAAGTGATAACACCTTTTAGAACTGGCTGGGCTTTAAGCCCTGTTTCTTCAAGGATTTCACGCGCCGCGCATTCCTGAGGGGTCTCTCCTCGCTCTAGCTTACCACCCACACCAATCCATTTGCCTTCGTGGACATCATTTGGTTTCTTATTACGGTGGAGCATGAGCAGTTCTTTCCCGTTATCAATGTAGCAAATTGTCGCTAACTGAGGCATATTTTCTCCTTATCTAAGCCAATCGATTGGCTCTTGTCCTGTCTCTTTTAAGAATGTATTGGCCTTGGAAAAAGGCTTGGAACCCCAAAATCCTCTATAAACTGACAAAGGACTGGGATGGGCTGATTCGATAATCAAGTGATGAGGATTGGTAATCAAGGCCTTCTTCTTACGTGCATAGGATCCCCAGAGTACAAAAACGACCGGTCTATCTAAATGATTGACCACCTGAATCACAGCATCCGTAAAAGGTTCCCATATCTGACCAGCATGACCATTGGCCCGTCCAGCAGGAACCGTCAAACAAGCATTAAGAAGTAAGGCTCCTTGCTCAGCCCAAGCTGTCAAATCATGAGATTTCTTGACCCCGATATCATCTGACAATTCTTTCAAGATATTTTGCAAGGATGGCGGAGCTGGGATAGAATCAGGTACAGAAAAACTCAAGCCCTGCGCTTGACCTGGCCCGTGATAGGGATCTTGCCCCAGAATCACCACCTTAACTTCTTCAAGCGGTGTTGTCAAGAGAGCCTGAAAAACCTTTTCCTTAGGTGGATAAACAGTTCCCTGAGAATAGACCTGCTCCATAAACTGATTGATTTTCGCAAAATAACCTTCAGGTAATTGCTCCTTAATCAAAGCATGCCAAGACGAGTGTTCCATAGCCGACTCCTTCGTTTTTACTGCCTCTATTATAGCAAAAAGTGGCTATCTAAACCACTTTTTACAGTTTATCTAAACAATCCAGCAAGTCTTTGTAAGAATGGACTTCGTAGGTTGGCTGGACTTGTGTGGGATTTTCGAGGTGATGAGGATTGTACCAGATAGTGTCAATCCCCGCATTATTGCCACCTTGGATGTCTGCAGTTAGAGAATCTCCAATCATCAGCGTCTTTTCTTTACTAAATCCAGCAATCTGTTGACCGATTTTTTCATAAAAGAGAGCATCAGGCTTTTGTGTTTGCAACTGTTCAGAGATAAAGACTTGGTTGAAATAGGGAGCTAGACCAGATTGAGCCAAACGCCCCGTCTGAATGGCAGTAATGCCATTTGTCGCAGCATACAAGTCATAATCACGATCGATGAGACTGTCCAAAAGTTCATGAGCGCTTGAAATCGTTTGTCCCTGCTGGGCAAGGTAAAATTGGTAACGCTGGGCTAGAAAACTACCGTCTTTTTCCTGTCCAAAGTGAGCAAATAGACGAGAAAAGCGCGTGTTAACCAGCTCTTGTTTACTGATTTTCTTTTGCTCCAAGTCCTTCCAGAGAGCCTTGTTCATGGGAACGTAAAAGTCTTTGTATGCCTGAATATCTGCAACTCCTTCTTCTTTTAGGAGTTGCGTTAGAGCCACATCCTCAGCAGCATCAAAATCAAGAAGAGTGTGGTCGAGGTCGAAGAGTAGAAATTTGTAGGACAATTTGAGGTTTTCCTTTCTAAAATAAACAACTTTCACTTTAGCCAGCTGTTCAATGTAAAAACTTAAAAGTGGTAAAGTATCACAAAGAATAATCGTTCCAATTGATTAACTAATCCATACTATTCTAGTCAAGTTTATTTTTATTATAGAAAAATCTTCTATAAATTCGAGCAATAGTTAAAATACCTACAAATATGACTCCCAAAATAGATAATACTATTTTCACAAAATTCATTTCAGAGCCTATTACATAGATATGAAAAAGAGGGGCTAGTCCTACACATAGAGACAATAGATAACTACTAAATCTTATCTCACCAATTCCTGCAAAAAAATGTTTCATTTTAAATATCCCAATTTTACCTTTCATCTTTATAATTCACTAACAACTCTATTGACTTCTCTTTTTTTTGAAAAATCTTGACAACAAATTGACTCCACTTAATGCTACTAAGACTTCAATGGGTAAAAAATAGTAATCCCATATCAAATGAGAAATCAGCAATGTTAGAAATAGTATACAGTCAATATAACTATTCTGAAAATACTCTGTAATTACATAATACAGAAACACCACAACCATCAAAATGAAAATAACCATCATAATACTATCATCCTGTTCTTAATTTATTGTCACTTTTTCCATTCCATTCATCAATAGCATTAAAAAATCCAATCAAGAAATGATTACCTACTCACTAACGCTATTTCCAAAATTTAATTTTTGGGGGGATTCAGTAACGCAATTCCAATTAGCAATACACCTAATATAAATAAAAGTATTTCCCAAAATTTATTCTCTGTTTTAATAAAAGGTATAAGATACATACTAACCAATATGGAACTTACCCCTAAAAGAGCAAATATTAATCTAACTTTATCACTTAGTCGAATCATCTTCTATCCTCATAAAATAAGCAGTGGCTACGTTTACTGTAACATTCCCCCGTCTTTATGTAGAGATAATCCTCCATCAAGACACCTCATCCCTTCTTACTCAATAGCAACATAATTATTTGGTGATACGAGTTTCATAAGATTTCTTCTCTTTAACATTGCATGTTAGGATAGTTCTCTAATAAGTAATCGTCGACTGCGTTTAAAGCACTTTGTTACCTAGATAAGATATCCTTTCTCTACCTGATTTGATTTTAAAGAGAACTAAGATTTAACCATATCTATCTCACTTCTTATTTTTAAATAATTCATACTCTTTTTCTCTGATAAAGGGAAGTGAGAAATTAGAAAAAATTAGTAGAATTGAAAATAGGTATCCATCTTTTTGCATTGCTAAAACATAGACTAAAAATATATAGACAATCAAATCTAGTACAAAAAGAGAAAATATCCTCCTTTTCATTACCTTACTTGTCTTAAAAATTCTGTTTAATAGAACCTTTATCGTAGTATCTACACAAATTTTTATCAAAAAGATAAGAGTCAATACACGATTATCAACTGTACCATGAAGAATAAATGGAAATATAGTTAATATAAAACTAGAAATCTCTAAATATTTTATCCAAAGAGATTGAGACATCTTACTTTTAAACTGACTGATTTTCCTATACTCGCTAGCTAATCTAGTATCAAAATCTTTACCAATTATATTAAAGATTAAGAACTCCAGGATAAAAATACTGATTAATACGATATAAGTAGAAACGTTTCCTGGGAAAAATTTATTGATTAAAATTGGAAAACTCATTAACAGGATCGAGTTTATAGCCAAACAAATGGATACTATTTGATTCTTCACAGAATATATAGGTAACGATACTATTGAATAGAGAAACGCTAAAAAAATAAGCAAGAAATACTCTGTGCTGCTAATTAGCGGCGCCCTTAATGATAAAAATAGATAGGCACCCCACACGATGATATGCGCTTTACGAATTGACTCTAGATTACTCATCTACCTACTCCTAAATCTATTTTTAGTTCACATTCTCTTTCCAACAAGTCAGAAACGTTTCATGATAGTTCCTTCTTCTACATTAGGTAGAGTTCAAATACATTTTTGCAAGTGAAAATATAATTGTTATTTGCAGTAGCCAAAAATCTATCCCTCTTCTAGACCTAAACCAAGTCAGATTAAAGATACAAATATAATGGTAGGGCTTTCTTTTACTTTAGACTACCATAAAACAAGGAATCTTTCAACAAAATTCATTGGCAAAACACTATTCTAGAAGATTGACAGCCCAAATCTTTCAGAATAGAACTATCCTAACTATCGAACACCCTAACTTCATAAATATCCATGTAATTCTAGACCTAGAATTCCTATAAACTAAATGTTTTCGCACTATTCTAAGTAATTGATTGCCTTAAATGTTAATTTTTGAAGGATTCTAAAGCTAGAATAGTCCCATCACAATCAGTTGTGAATGATTCACAATTTAGAAACTCTATGATTCTACTCCTTTTAAACAAAAAGGAACTGCATAAAGCAATCCCTTTCTGATTTTGAAATTATTTACTTAACATTTTATAGTTGAGATAATCAATAGCCCACCTATAAAAAGAGTTATAGTAAAATTCCTTATTTATTGATTTCAAGCTCCGCCAACTGTGTTTGAATAACTGACAGTTCTGCACCAGCCTGAAGAAGAGCAGCTGCAGTATAGGCGCCTTCTACAATTGGAACACTGTTGATCATGATACTTTTATCACTGAAATCAGCCACCATTTCTAAGTTCATTTTAGCAGAACCTAGGTCAAAAAAAGCTAATAAAGTATCTGCTGGATTTTCAGAAACAACCCTATCTACTTGATCAAAACTTGTTCCAATTCCTCCATCTTCGGTTCCTCCTACATAAGTAATCGGAACATCTTTAGCTACTTCACTAATCAGTTCAACGACACCTTTTGCAATGTGTTTGGAATGTGAAACGATAACAAGACCAATACTTCCCATTAAACCACCCCAGTTTCTAAAAGAGCAGTAAAGAGTAATCCTGATGAGAATGATCCAGGATCAATATGTCCAAGAGAACGTTCTCCTACATAAGATGCCCTTCCTTTAGTTGCAAGTAAATCTTTGGTAGCATTCACTACCTTATCAATAACCTCTTGAGTCAATTGACCATCAGACAAGGCAGCAATAACAGGAGTCCAAACATCAACCATTGTCTTTTCTCCAACTTCTGCTTTCCCACGTTTGACAATCATATCCAGACCACTTTGTAAGATTTCTTCTAATTTAGAATGAGAATCAGCCTTGGACATGCCCATAAAAGCAGAGCCATACAAGGGACCAGAAGCACCGCCTACCTTGCTCAGTAATTGCATTGAAACAACTTTAAAGACATCACTGCTGGTCTCAAATTGCTTTCCATCTAAGTTTTCCATAACTGCAGCCATGCCACGCGCCATATTTCCACCATGGTCTCCATCTCCTATAGGGGTGTCTAGCTCACTAAGGTAATCTTTCTGTTCTTGAATCTTTTCATTAAAAAGCTTCATCCATTCAAGAGCTTGTTCAACATTCATGCGACATTTCCTCCTTGAGTTTTACCAAGCTGGGGTAGTAACAGGTGCATTTAGAGCATCCAACCACTCATCATCTGCCAATCGAATCAATGTTAATGATAATCCAGCCATATCAATTGATGTCATATAGTTTCCAATTTTCTTAAATGCCAACTCAACACCTTTTTCATGGAGTAATTTAGCCACATCATTTGCAAATACGTATTGCTCCATCAGAGGGGTGCTTCCTAAACCATTGATGAGAAGCCCATAGCGTTCACCAGCTTTAAGTTGGAAACCTCCAGATAATTTTTCAACCAATTCTGAAGCCAATAGTGCTGAAGGTTGCATTTTCTCTTTTTTATATCCGGGTTCACCGTGAATACCAACACCATATTCAAATTCATCATCTTCTAGAACAAATCCAGGTTTCCCCACCTCAGGAACGGTTGCTCCAGACAAGGCCAGACCAATTGTTTTAATTTCTAAGACAAGTTTATCAGCTAAGTCCTTCATTTCAGATAATGATTTACCAGAACGAGCCGCATCACCCAAAATTTTATGGACTAATATAGTACCTGCAACACCACGACGCCCTTGGGTATAGAGACTATTTTCAATAGCGATATCATCATCAACCACAACGCTTGCTACATCAATACCTTCCATCTCAGCAAGTTCTTGTGCAATTTCAAAGTTCATGATGTCCCCAGAATAGTTCTTGATGACCATGAATACCCCAGCACCTTCATCAGCCGCTTTAATGGCTTCTAAAATTTGGTCCGGAGTAGGTGAAGTGAAGACTGCTCCACAAATGGCAGCTGACAACATTCCATCTCCTACAAATCCAGCATGACTTGGTTCATGTCCTGAACCTCCACCTGAAATGAGTCCAACTTTTCCTGTCTTTTCTGCCTTTCTAACGATGACATCAAAACCATCTAAGCGTTCCACCAAGTCATCATGCATGAATGACAAGCCCTGTAGCATTTCATCAACAACTTGTGTCGGTTCATTTATAATTTTTTTCATGAGAAACTCCTTTCGGCATGTACCTTTGTTTTCGCTTTCATTATATATTTTTTACTGCTGGCTGATAAGGGACAGATTCTATTATTTGTCCCCTTTTAAACCCGTTTAAAACATTTTTTTGGTAAAATGAAGTAAGTAAAAGAAAGGCTTCCTATGGCATCATCACTTATTACAAAAAAACGAATTGCCAAGGCATTTAGAGACCTATTAGCTACTAGAGAATTTGATAAAATCTCCATTGTAGATATCATGGAATCAGCTGGCATTCGTAGACAGACCTTTTATAATCATTTTCTTGACAAATATGAACTGCTAGACTGGATATTTGAAACTGACTTAACCGAGTATATTACCAATAACTTGGACTTCATTTCAGGTCAAAAACTATTACAAGAATTATTTTTTTATTTCGAACAAGAGCGTGACTTTTATATTCAACTTTTTGATATTCAAGGGCAAAATAACTTCTATGACCACTTTATCAGCTACTGTCGCTTGCTTGTATCAAAAATTTTAAGAGAATACGGTCAGATTGATATCGATTCATCTGCTTATACTTGTTTTTTGTTAGACTATCATTCACATGCTCTAGCAGAAATCGTGAAGGCTTACGTCAATAAAAAAAGTCCAGTTCCACAACCAGACTTTCTAATCATGACAATTATTGGAAAGAGACCACAATGACATTTATTTCAAATCATAAACAGAAAATTATTTCAAGTTACATTTCAGCAACTGTCAGCAATCATCCCGAATTAGAAAAACACCCTACCTTACCATTAGTCTATCAAAAAAATCGCAATCCTCATCAGGTTCCAATCTTGTCGGGTGGAGGTTCCGGTCACGAACCTGCGCATATTGGATATGTGGGAGAAGGAATGCTTACTGCTGCTATCTATGGCCAATTATTTACTCCTCCTACAAGAACTGAAATCTTAGAGTCCATTCGTTTTTTAAATAATGGACAAGGTGTCTTCATCATTGTAAAAAATTTCGAAGCAGACATCAAAGAGTTTAGCTCGGCCATTAACACTGCTAGACAAGAAGGAATTAAAGTAGGCTATAGTTTATCACACGATGATATTTCAATCGAACCCCACAATAAATTTCAAATTAGAGGGAGAGGGCTTGCAGGGACAATCTTACTTCATAAAGTTCTAGGATATGCAGCTCAAAATGGTGCCGAAATAGAGCTACTAACTGATTTAGGTCATGAACTTGCTCCCGAAATCGCAACGATTGGCTTTGCAACAAAAGCTGCTAGTCTCCCCCAAGCCACCCGTCCACTATTTAACTTGGAAGAAGGAAATATTTCTTATGGCATTGGGATACATGGCGAAGAAGGCTATCGTATCGTCCCATTCCAATCATCGGAAATCCTTGCAAATGAAATTATAAGTAAGTTAAGATTGCACTATCATTGGAAAAAGGGTGAGCAATTTATATTGCTTGTAAATAATCTAGGTACTAGTACCAACCTAGAAATGGGCATATTTATCAATGATCTCCTTCAACTCTTAGAAATTGAAGGAGTCGCTATTACCTTTATAAAATCAGGAACATTTATGACCAGTCTGGACATGGCAGGTATATCCGTAACTCTTTGCTCCGTAAAAAATAAACAGTGGTTAGATGCGCTCAATGCTCCAACGACAGCTTTTGCGTGGTAATTTGCTTGTATAACTCAAAAGGGCTACATCACTTGATAGCCCTTTTAATCTTATCTCATGTTTAAAAGAATTCATTCTTTCTATTTCAAGAAATCCATCTATCCCTTACAATTCTTCCGGTGAGCTTTGAGTTTTTTCAGAGCCCAATCATAGTGGCTTGACATGCTACTGACAAAGTAGGAACCTAGACTTGTCCCTCCCGTCCACTTATAGATACCTTTGGTAAAGAGTTCGTCAGTGCTGAAGCCTTCTATTAATTCTAAAACCTCTCTATGTGATTGTTTTAAGAGTCTAGTCGCTTCTTCTAAAGAAGTTTTCTGGTGCTTATTCCAAAAAGCGACATTCATTTGTCCATAAGTTTTCCAATTATAAGGCTCAGGGAGAAAAGGTCTCTCATGACCCTTTTGATTAGAATGGACCCAGGTCAAAAGTAACTGCTGCCATTCATAAAGATGAATCAGGACATCCCGTAGATTTTTATCTCTTTTCCAGTGCACTTCCTTTTTCTTTTGGTCTCTTGAAAAATCAAATGGAGTCTGTAGCTCATCTTCACTTAGTTGGGATATGAAACGATTGAGCTTTTCATAGTTTTCCTTAGAGGCCAGCACTAGCTCCTCTTTTGTTTTTGGTCTAGGCACAGAGTTTCTCCCTTCATATTGCTAGTTATTATGAGAATTTTTTCTCCTTTAAATTTCTATAACTTATCCTTTAATTTCTCCACAAAAAGATAGGCCGCTGGACAGGTTAAGGTATTCTTAATCGTTAGATGGTTGATTTGATGGATCTTTTTGCGGTCTGTATGAGGGAATTCACGACAGGCCTTTGGACGAACGTCATAGATGGAACAGAGATTATCTCCTCCTAAAAATGGGCAAGGCATGGATTTAAAAACCTTATCCCCATCTTCATCTACCTGCAGAAACTCCGCTTCAAAAGCTGGTAATTTCATCTTAAAATACTTGGCGATACGTGTAATATCCGCTTCTTTAAAGTCCGGTCCCAATGTCTTACAACAGTTGGCACAGGCCGTACAATCAATCTCTGCAAAGACTTCTTGGTGAATCTGCTGGGCTATCTTATCTAGATTTTTTGGTGGCTTTTTCTTTAAATTTGCTAAAACTTTTCGATGCTCCTTCTGCTTTTGCAAGGCTAGCTGGTGGTAATACTCGATATCAATTTCTTTAGACATGGTTTCTCTCTTATTCTATTTGTTCCCCCTATTATACCATGCCTCTGACTCATTGAAAAGTGGACTTTACTAGACTATACTATTCCCGAATGTATTAAAAAACCTTGCAACTAGGTTACAAGGTTAAGGACATTAATCGAAGTTAACGTATTCTTTTTGAAGTTCAAGAACTTCTTCCATTGTTGAACATTCTGTAAGGGCACGGTTAGCGTACTCTTCCATCTTAGCAGTGTCTAATTTCTTCATCAAGCTACGTGTACGAAGTACTGATGTTGCTGACATAGAGAACTCATCCAAGCCCATTCCGACAAGAAGTGGAACAGCTTTTTGGTCGCCAGCCATCTCACCACACATACCAGCCCATTTACCTTCAGCGTGAGCTGCCTTGATAACGTTGTTGATCAAGCGAAGGATTGATGGATTATATGGTTGGTAAAGGTATGAAACTTGTTCGTTCATACGATCTGCTGCCATTGTGTATTGGATTAAGTCGTTTGTACCAATTGAGAAGAAGTCAACTTCTTTAGCAAATTGGTCTGCAAGCATCGCTGCTGCAGGGATTTCAATCATGATACCAACTTGGATATCATCCGCAACTGCAACACCTTCAGCAAGAAGGTTTGCTTTTTCTTCATCAAAGACTGCTTTAGCTGCACGGAATTCTTTCAATAGGGCAACCATTGGGAACATGATACGCAATTGACCATGAACAGAAGCACGAAGAAGAGCGCGGATCTGTGTGCGGAACATTGCATCTCCAGTTTCGGCAATAGAGATACGAAGGGCACGGAATCCAAGGAATGGGTTCATTTCGTGTGGCATATCAAAGTAAGGAAGTTCCTTATCTCCGCCGATATCCATTGTACGAACAACGACTGGTTTACCATTCATTCCCTCAAGAACTGCCTTGTATGCTTCATACTGCTCATCTTCAGTTGGGAAATCTTGAGAATCCATGTATAAGAATTCTGTACGGTAAAGTCCAACAGCTTCAGCACCATTGTTGTTAACACCTTCAACGTCTTTTGGAGTACCGATATTAGCAGCCAACTCGAAGTGTTTACCGTCAGCAGTCACTGTTTGAGCATCTTTCAACAGTGCCCATTCAGCTTTTTGTTTAGCATAAGCTTCACCAGCTGCTTTAAATTCTGCCGCTTGTTCATCTGTTGGGGTGATAATCACTTCACCAGTAATTCCGTTAACGGCAAGAATATCACCGTCTTTCACTACTTCAGTGATGTTATTTGTTCCCAATACAGCTGCAATTTCAAGTGTACGTGCCATGATAGCTGAGTGGCTTGTACGTCCACCGATGTTTGTTACAAAAGCTTTTACAAAGTTTTTGTCCAATTGAGCTGTATCAGATGGTGTCAAGTCATGCGCAATCACGATTACTTCTTCGTTGATAGAAGCTGGGTTTGGCAATTTTTTACCAAGAAGGTTTGCCAATACACGTTTTGTCACGTCGCGGATATCCGCTGCACGTTCTTGCATATATGGGTTATCTTCCATACCTTCAAAGATAGTGATGAACATGTCAGTCACTTCTTTAAGACCTGCTTCAGCATTGACTTTCTTAGCACGGATTGTTTCTTTAATCTGACCAATCAATTCTGGGTCAGCAAGAACCATCAAATGAGCGTCAAAAACTTGAGCCGCTTCTTCACCAAGCGTACCTACAGCTTTCTCGCGGATAAGAGAAAGCTCGTTTTGAGAAGCTTCAAGAGCAACATCCAAACGAGCCTCTTCTGCGTTTGTATCTTCGACTGAAACAGTCTCGAATGACAAATCCGGTTGAACGAGTAGATATGCTTTTGCAACTGCAACACCGTCAGATGCTGCGATTCCTTTAAGCATTTCTGTCATTTTCCTTATGCCAATCCTTCTTTTTCCATTGTTTCTGAGATTGCAGCGATAGCGTCATCTGCATCTGCACCTTCAGCTGAGATAGTTACGTCAGCACCTTGGCCAACACCAAGACTCATAACACCCATGATTGATTTAAGGTTAACTGATTTACCTTTGTACTCAAGAGTGATATCTGAAGCAAATTTGCTAGCAGTTTGTACCAACAATGTTGCTGGACGTGCGTGAATACCTGTTTCTGCCACTACGTGGAAATCTTTAGAAGCCATAGTTTGACTCTCCTTTTGTTCTTTCTTTTTTGAGTTATATGTGATAACCCTTACAATTTTGTATTATATCATCTTCTAGGATTTTTTTCAAGCATTTTATGGGATTTATTCGATTTCCTTTCAGATAACTTGCTGAAAATCTTCTATCCTAGATGGCAAAACACAGGATATAGTTTTTCAAAAAACAAATCATAGGATAATTATCACTATTTCACAAAGCAAACACTACATATTGTGTTTTGTTAGGTTATGTAGAAAAATAGACCACTATATTTAGTTTTAAATCATTGACAAAAATTTATTTTCTGATATACTAGGATAGAATTAAATTTTAAAGAGGAGTTACACAATGGTAACCGTTTATTCTAAAAACAACTGTGTCCAATGTAAAATGACCAAGCGTTTCTTGGACAGTAATAATGTCACTTATCGTGAAATCAATCTTGATGAGCAACCTGAGTACATCGATCAAGTTAAAGAGCTCGGTTTCAGCGCAGCTCCTGTTATCCAAACACCAACTGAAGTCTTTTCAGGTTTCCAACCAGGAAAATTGAAACAATTAGCATAATCTTAGTACATCATCCAGAAGAAACTGCTTCTAGGGCTAACTTAGAAGCCTTTCTTTTGTAATTAGATAAGGGAAATTTTATGGGATTAAAACATCTTGAGGACGTGACTTATTTCCGTCTCAATAACGAAATCAACCGTCCTGTCAATGGACAAATCATGCTTCATAAAGATAAGGAAGCCTTGGATGCCTTCTTTAAAGAAAATGTAGTTCCAAATACTATGGTTTTTGATTCAATCAAAGATAAAATCGACTACCTCATTGAACACAACTACATCGAAACAGCCTTTATCAAGAAATACCGTCCAGAATTTTTGGAAGAATTGGCTCAATTTATCAAAGAACAAAACTTCCAATTCAAGTCTTTCATGGCTGCCTATAAGTTTTACAATCAATATGCCTTGAAGACAAACGACGGTGAATATTATCTTGAAAGTATGGAAGACCGCGTCTTCTTTAACGCCCTTTATTTCGCTGATGGCAATGAAGCTGTTGCAATCGATATTGCCAATGAAATCATCCACCAACGCTACCAACCTGCTACTCCTTCCTTCTTGAATGCTGGACGTGCTCGTCGTGGGGAGTTGGTATCTTGTTTCTTGATTCAAGTAACTGATGACATGAACTCTATCGGACGTTCTATCAACTCTGCCCTTCAACTTTCACGTATCGGTGGTGGTGTGGGCATTACCCTCAGCAACCTTCGTGAAGCTGGTGCACCGATTAAAGGCTATGAAGGAGCAGCTTCTGGTGTCGTACCAGTTATGAAGCTTTTTGAAGACAGCTTCTCTTACTCCAACCAATTGGGGCAACGTCAAGGTGCTGGTGTTGTCTACCTCAACGTCTTTCACCCAGATATCATCGCCTTCCTTTCCACTAAGAAAGAAAATGCCGATGAAAAAGTTCGTGTCAAAACCCTTTCACTTGGTGTTGTAGTACCCGATAAATTCTACGAACTAGCTCGTAAAAATGAAGAAATGTACCTCTTCAGCCCTTACTCAGTAGAGCTTGAATACGGTGTGCCATTTAACTACATCGACATCACTGAAAAATACGATGAGCTAGTCGCAAATCCAAATATCCGCAAAACAAAAATCAAGGCGCGTGATTTGGAAACTGAAATCTCTAAATTGCAACAAGAGTCTGGCTACCCTTATGTCGTCAACATTGATACGGCTAACCGTGCAAATCCTGTTGATGGTAAGATTATCATGAGCAACTTGTGTTCTGAGATTCTTCAAGTTCAAGAACCAAGCTTGATCAACGATGCTCAAGAATTCCTTCAAATGGGAACGGACGTTTCATGTAACCTTGGTTCAACCAACGTAGTCAACATGATGACTTCACCTGACTTTGGTCGTTCTATCCGTGCTATGGTTCGTGCCCTTACTTTCGTTACAGATAGTTCACACATCGTAGCTGTTCCTACTATCGACCATGGAAATAGCCAAGCTCACACCTTTGGACTTGGTGCAATGGGACTTCACAGCTACCTTGCACAACAACTGATTGAATATGGGTCACCTGAGTCTGTTGAATTTACAAGCATCTACTTTATGCTTATGAACTACTGGACTTTAGTTGAGTCAAACAATATTGCGCGTGAACGTGGTATCACCTTCCATAACTTTGAAAAATCAGACTATGCTAACGGAAGCTACTTCGACAAGTATGTGACTGGCGAATTTGTTCCAAAATCAGACCGTGTTAAAGAACTCTTCAAAGATGTCTTTATCCCAAGTGCTGCTGACTGGGCTGAACTTCGCGACAAGGTTCAAGCAGATGGTCTTTACCACCAAAACCGCCTTGCTGTAGCGCCAAATGGTTCTATCAGCTACATCAACGACGTTTCTGCTTCTATCCACCCGATTACGCAACGTATCGAAGAACGCCAAGAGAAGAAAATCGGTAAAATCTACTACCCTGCTGCTGGCTTGTCAACAGAAACCATTCCTTACTACACTTCTGCTTACGACATGGATATGCGTAAAGTGATTGATGTCTATGCTGCTGCAACTGAGCACGTGGACCAAGGACTTTCACTCACCCTCTTCATGCGTAGTGATATTCCAAAAGGTCTTTACGAATGGAAGAAAGAAAACAAACAAACGACACGTGACTTGTCTATCCTTCGCAACTATGCCTTTAACAAGGGCATCAAGTCTATCTACTACGTCCGTACCTTTACAGATGATGGTGGAGAAGTCGGTGCCAACCAATGTGAAAGCTGTGTGATTTAATCTTTGCTTGAGGAAACTACATTTTCTCAGATTAGTATTCATTCACCCTGCTAAACTAAATTGGAATAAGCATCTATACTATGGAAAAACAAAAAAGTCGGGCTTCCGACTTTTTGTGCGAAACTACTCTAGAATTATGATAAAATAGAGATAATTGTGAGTTCGCAATACTAAACACAGAAAGAGATTTCAAATGGAAACTTACTACAAAGCCATTAACTGGAATGCCATCGAAGATGTCATCGACAAATCAACTTGGGAAAAGCTGACGGAGCAATTCTGGCTTGATACACGTATTCCCTTATCAAATGACTTGGATGACTGGAGAAAGTTATCAAACAAGGAAAAAGACCTGGTCGGTAAAGTCTTTGGTGGATTAACTCTCTTGGATACCATGCAATCTGAAACTGGGGTTCAAGCCCTTCGTGCAGACATCCGTACACCACATGAAGAAGCTGTTTTCAATAACATCCAATTTATGGAATCTGTCCATGCAAAATCTTATTCATCAATCTTTTCTACCTTAAATACCAAGGCTGAGATTGAAGAAATTTTCGAATGGACCAATACCAATCCTTATCTACAAAAGAAGGCTGAGATTGTCAACGAAATCTACCTCAACGGTAGCCCACTTGAAAAGAAAGTTGCCAGTGTCTTTCTTGAAACCTTCCTCTTCTACTCAGGTTTCTTCACTCCCCTCTACTATCTTGGGAACAACAAGCTAGCCAATGTTGCGGAAATCATCAAATTGATTATTCGTGATGAGTCTGTTCACGGAACCTACATCGGTTATAAATTCCAACTTGGTTTCAATGAATTACCTGAAGAAGAGCAAGAAAAACTCAAAGAATGGATGTACGACCTGCTCTACACTCTCTACGAGAACGAAGAAGGCTATACAGAGAGTCTTTATGACGGTGTTGGTTGGACGGAAGAAGTTAAAACCTTCCTTCGCTACAATGCTAACAAGGCTCTCATGAACCTGGGACAAGATCCACTCTTCCCAGATTCAGCTGATGATGTCAACCCAATCGTTATGAACGGTATTTCAACAGGAACATCTAACCACGACTTCTTCTCTCAAGTCGGAAATGGTTACCTCCTTGGCGAAGTTGAAGCCATGCAAGACGATGACTACAACTACGGTTTGGACTAATTCAACTATCCCAGTACTGATAACAAATATCATGGTCTGTTTAAAACAACCATGGTATTTTTGTTTTTGTTTTCTTTTGTTTTTTAAATTGATTGATTGAATACTTTATGATAAAATAGTAATAGAAATAGAGGTGATGACGATGTTAAAGCAGGAAAAACTAGATAATATTCTAGAAACGGTAAATACAAAGGGAACTATTACTGTAAAAGAAATCATGACTCGCTTGGATGTATCAGATATGACTGCTAGACGCTACTTGCAAGAGTTAGCTGACAAAGATTTACTTGTTCGTGTGCACGGGGGAGCTGAAAAAATTCGCACAGGTTCCATTTTAAACAATGAACGTTCCAATATTGAAAAACAAAGCTTACAGATTGCAGAAAAACAAGAAATTAGCCGTTTTGCAGGCCATTTAATTGATGAGGGTGAAACCATTTTTATTGGACCAGGAACAACCTTGGAATCTTTTGCTCGTGAACTTCCAATTGATAATATTCGTGTTGTAACAAACAGTTTACCAGTATTTCTCATCCTAAACGAACGAAAACTAACAGATTTGATTTTAATCGGTGGAAACTACCGCTCTATCACTGGAGCCTTTGTGGGAACACTAACCTTGCAAAACTTGTCCAATTTACAATTTTCTAAAGCCTTCGTTAGCTGTAATGGTATTCAGGACAATGCGATTGCGACCTTCAGCGAAGAGGAAGGTGAATCCCAACGCATCGCCCTCAATAATTCCAATAAAAAATACTTACTAGCTGACAATAGTAAGTTCAATAAATTTGATTTTTATACCTTCTACAATATCTCTGATATTGATACCATCGTTTCAGACTCTAAACTGAGCAAAGAGACCTTCGAACAACTTTCAAAACAAACAAAAATTATTCTTTCTAAACCATAAAACTGAGGATTGATAAAATATAAAATGCGTCATATCAAGAAAATAAGAATCTTGATATGACGCATTTTCTGATGAAGATTGTTACAAAGAGTTTCCTAGATTCTTTATGATTGTTGAAACGGCATAAAATCTGAATCAAAGGAGATATTATCCCGTTCTTCAGGACTGATAAAATTTAAAAAGATATTTTTAAATTCTTCCAGCTCATAGTCTGAATGGCAAATCCATTCTTTACCGGTAGAGACATACCATTTCCCAAGTTTTTTCAGCTCCTCATTAGTCAAACAAGGTATTTGAGAACATTTATCAAAATTGATAATATAAACTTTTTCATAAATTGATTGGATAAAATCTTTAAACATCTTTATGCCTCACTAAAATTCTATATCTAATTACTAATTCTACTACTCAATCACTTGAGTTTCTGATACTTTCTTATACCAGTGAGCTGATTTCTTAGGATAACGTTCTTGAGTTTCAAAGTCTACATAGAAGAGACCGTAACGTTTTTCATAACCGTTTGACCATGAGAAGACATCCATTAATGACCAAATAAAGTAACCTTTTACATTAGCTCCATCTGCAATAGCATCAGATAATACTTCCAAGTGTTGTTTCACATAATCAATACGGCCATCATCGTAAACAGTGTTATCAACGAACTCATCTTTATAGCCAAGACCATTTTCAGTGATGTAAATCTTCTTGTAGTTCGGATAATCTTTCTTCACGCGCATGATTTGGTCATACAAACCTTGAGGGTAGATAATCCAATCCCAATCCGTACGTGGTACATAGTCAGGAGCTACACGACGACCAACACCTTTAATTTGGTATTTAGAGCTTCCTTTTTCACCTTTACCATTATGGATGATTTCTGTTTCTCCATCAAATGCTTCCATCCAGTCACTCATATAGTAATTAATTCCAAGGAAGTCATTCAAGTCTTTTGCGGCTTCTAATACTTCGAAATCTTCTTCACGAAGATCTAAGCTACCACCATTGGCAGCCAAGATAGCCTCTACCCCTGCCAGAGTCTTTTCAGAGTAGTGACCCAGATAAGTTGCATCCAAGATAAATTTGTTATGGATAATGTCCTCCAACTCCGCCGCAATAACATCTGCAGGATTTTCAGGATCTAAAGGATACTTGGTTGGCAGAGCGTGAACAACACCAATTTCACCTTTATATCCTTTATCTTTATATAGTTTTACAGCGCGTGCATGAGACACCATCATATTGTGGTGCGATTGGAAAACTTTAGCGAGGTCGTACTGAATACCTGGAGGGAATTTACCAACCAAGTATTGACCATCACCAATTGGCCCAATTTCATTAAAGGTTGTCCAATAGTTTACTTCTGGGAATTCTTCAAAACAGAAAGCCGCGTAGTCTACAAAGTGTTCAATGTTTTCACGGTTTAAGAAGTCTCCATTTGAGTGGAGAGCTTCTGGAGTGTCAAAGTGATGAAGAGTTACAAAAGGCTCAACATGACGTTTGTGACACTCTGCAAATAAATTATGATAAAACTCAACACCTTTCTGATTTACTTGACCGTAACCGGTTGGGAAAATACGTGACCAAGCAATAGAAATTCGAATACCATTGACACCATACTCTTCTGCTAACTTTAGGTCAACTGGATATCGATTGTAAAAATCACTGGCTGGTTCTGCAGTGTACCAGTAGTTATCTTCAAGATATTTATCCCAAGCAACTGGTCCTTTTCCATCAGTATGTGTAGCACCTTCTGCTTGATAAGCAGCTGTAGCGCCACCGAAAATAAAGTCTTTTGGTAATGTTTTTGTCATTTTTTCACCTATTTCTTAATTTAAATAAAGTAAAAGTGAGAGGAGAGGAGTCAGTGAGCCATCCTTCTCCATCTCACTTCTTGTACCAAGTCACCGAATTGTGACATGAGGAGGTAAAAACAATATCTTTTTACCGACGAATTAACAAGGCGATTAGGAAATTCGCCATAGCGATTTCCGTAACGATAGGAGACTGTTTTATAGTCCCTATCGTTAATCGAATTGAGCTTGTACGAATGCAAGAGCACCTTTTCCATCACGAGTTAATTTGATGTATTGAGCGCCTTCTGTCTTGGCAAGTTTAATACCGAGTTTATCTGTTTCTGCTTTCATATCTTCAAAGTTTGAAGCAACTTGAGGGGCAAGGATAACTAGATCAAACTCTGGTAACATTTCACGGTGAGCACCATAGCCACCTGCTGCTGCTTTCACAGGGACATTGTATTCTGCTGCTGCCTTATTCAAAGCATTCGCAAGAAGTCCACTTGTTCCTCCACCAGCACAGAGAACGAGAACATTTGTTTCTTCAGTGATAGTATTTTGTGCTGCATCGACACCCGCTTTTTCAAGAATAGCATCTGCTTTTGCAGTGTTGAAGTTTGCAGCAACTTTTTCTTTCAATTCATCATTAGACTTACCTGAACGTTCTTCTTCAAGAATTTGTTCATCATAGACTTTAAGGAATGGATAGTAAATCACTACGTCAACCACGATTAGAAGGGCAGCAAGAATGAATGATAGAACTTGGAAGTTCGTACCAAGAACTAGACCTAGTGGAGCTGGAGTTGTCCATGGTAGATTAGCAGTAAATGAGTTCATTCCAAGAGCTTCAATAAAGAATTTGAAGATCCAAACGTTTGCGATTGGAGCAAAGATAAATGGAATGAAGAAGATTGGGTTCAATACAAGTGGTGCACCAAACAAGATTGGTTCATTTACACCGAAGAAGGTAGGAACTACTGAAGCACGTCCGATCGCACGGTTACGTTTCGATTTTGTCAACCACATGAACATGAATGGAACAACCAGTGTCGCACCAGTACCACCCATGGTAACGATAAACATTTGTGTACCAGAAGTAAGAATCTTGTCAGCGTGCATACCTTGTTGGATAAGGTTCAAGTTGACTTCGGCGTTTGCATAGGTAATAGCTGCGATAGCAGGCTCAACGATAGATGGACCATGGATACCAACAAACCAGAAGAAGGCAAAGGCACCAAAGATAATGGTAATACCTAGATAGCCATCAGCTGCAGAGAATAATGGAGCAAAGAATTTACCGATTGATTCTGCCACACTAGAACCAACAAAATGACGAGCTAGTAAATCAAGAGCATAAAGTGAAACAACTGAGAGAGTGAATGGAATCACATCTTTAAAAACTTGTGAGATATTTGGTGGAACTTCGTCAGGCATACGAATAGTGACGTTGTTCTTAACACAAACTTTATAGATTGCTACGGTAACAAAGGCAGCAAGGAAGGCTGAAAGCAAACCTTTTGTCCCCAAGAATCCAGTAGCTAGACCATTTTCGATAGGATCAGCTGCCAACATCAACAAACCAACAATTGCTGCCAACAGTGTTGACATATAGTTGATTTGATTGGTTTTCTCCATGCTACGGTTTACTGAATCGGTCAGTGATTTAGCTGTTGTACCAGCTACCAAGAGAGCTAGAATCCCCATTGAATAGCTATATGGTTTCATCAGAAAGGCTACAACTTCATCAGACCATTTAAAGCCCCATGAGTTTGGTACAAAGGCAATCAAGATAAAAATACTTGAGAAGAGAATAACAGGCATACCTGCAATAAAACCATCACGAATGGCACGAAGGTAGATATTACGAGATAGTTTCTCAAAGAAAGGCTTTCCTTTCTCAATAAATGCAATGAGTTTATTCATTACTTAACTCCTCTCTTGTAAAGTTCAATTAAGTGGTGCATCAAATCTTTTAACAAGATAGTTGTCATCAAGTGGTCTTGGCCATGCATCATGGTCACACTATAAGCTAAGTCTTCACCAGAAGCTTCCTTAGTCAATAGACTTGTTTGAGCGTGGTGAGCTTCAGCAATACAAGAACCAGCTTCCTCTACAAGAGCGTCCGCTTTTGCAAAATCCCCAGCTTCAGCAGCCTTCAAGGCTTCCAATAGTTTTGAACGAGCATCACCAGCATAGGCAACAATCTCAAAACCTAACAATGTTACTTCTTCTCTATTCATGATAGAATTCTCCTTATATAGTTTTAAATAAATTTTTATGACAATAAACGTTGGATATGTAGAACTAGATAAACTCGTTCACTTTTATACAAATCAAGACCCGTATGTTGCGTAATCACATCATAGATCTCGGAACCAATCTCGAACGCTTTTGGATAGGATTGTTTAATATGATCTTCCATATCCAGAAGTGATTGATTATCATCTCTAGATCTGTCTAAATAATCCAAGAAATAATTCAAATGAATCATAAAGCGATCATAGAAATGATTATTCTCTTTGGTTCGTTGAATTGCATAACCCTTTAGCACTTCCTCAACATTCCTGAGAATTTCTTTCCTCTTATCAATCGATTCAACCATTTGGACTTCATTCTCACCCTCAGCATTGATGAAATGATAAGCAATCCGAATAATTTCGTCCTCAGGAAAATGATCTGCTAGCTTCTGGCGGTAAATTTCGAAAGCTTCGTTTGCGATTTGAAAAGCGACAGGATACTTGACAGAAATATCTGGCAAATTACTATCCTTGTACCTTCCTTGTGCTAGAGCTTGATAAGAACAGTAAATATGGTCTGTCAAGGTTACGTAGAGATATTCTTGAATCGGATAATGATATTTCTTTGAAAGCTTATCAATGATCTCATAAGTCACTGTGATAAAATCTAGCGGAACATCTTTGAGAAGAGCCATAAAGTTTTCTCTTGACTCTTCGGTCTTCATCCGAAAGATTTTCTCAACCTGATGTTCAGCAATCAAATCTCCCTTCTTCTTTCCGAATGCAATCCCCTTACCAATCACAATCACTTCTTCTCCTTTATCATTTCTGACAAGCGAGACATTGTGATTCATTGGATTTAGAATTCGATACATGTCAACCTCCTTTTATATCTTAAAGGTATATGAGTACAAAAAATGACCACAAATGAACTAGAAAATCAGCCGATTTCTAATTCACCTGTGATCATGCCTAATATTACTTAGTAACACTCACCTTGTATTAACTTGTAACTGTATTTTATCATAATGCTGATAATTTGTAAACCCTTACGAAGAACTTTTTTATTTTTTTCCGCATGTTTTTATCGTCTCTTGTCTAGAAGAATAAACTGAAGGAAATAATAGCTAATAATTAAATCGCTGGGTTCTAACCTGACTTCCTCCACGGAGCTTGTTATAAATTCAAGCTCAGGAAATTTTGATTGTGCCACCTGATTCATTTCTGGAATCTCTTCTATCCCGATAAAACGAACTTCTTTTTTAGACTTGTGACGCTGGTATAATTTACCAATCAGATTACCCGTTGCGGAGCCTAGCTCATAACATAAGAAATGGTCACGAATAAAAAAATCGCTTAGATGACAAACAAGGTCCTATCCTTCATCATATAAAGAAATGGATTGTCTAACATGCTCATCAAAATGTTGAGCTACACCATTACCAAAACTCCATTGTGTTCCATTTTGAATAACAATTTCATTTCCAACTTCCATAGACTACTCCTCTTCTCCCTTGACTTTCCAGTTTACTAATACCAATGCTAATACAACCATCGAACCCCCAAGAACCAAATTCAATGTAAACGGCTCATGTAAGCCCAGAATAGAAAAGATAGTTGAAAATACTGGAACTAAAAACAAGAAACTGCTAGCTACTGTTGCTCCCCTTTGTCCTAGACTATAAAACCACAGTCCAAACGAACCAACAGACGCAGGAATAATTAACCATATAAACCAAACCCAGCCCCAAAATCCTAAATTTAGAAAGTTATAACTTTCATGCACAGGTATTGAGAATAAGTAAAGGAATACCCCACCTAATAACAATTGCCAAGCTGTAAATATCCAAGGACCATTATCAAAAGGAATTTTCTTGGTGACAACTGTATTGATCGACCAACAAAATGAACCCAGTAAAGCAAATAAAGCACCTAAACTAAACGCAGATACATCTAGTCCAATACAAGTAACAACTCCAGCCACACCTAATACTAAGGCACTTATCTTCTGAATAGTCAATGTATCCTTTAACAAAAAATGTGCTAAGAAAGCTAACCAAAGAGGATTCGTAAATAAGATAATGGATGACATCGATGATGACACATCATGAGCTAGGGCAAGATTAAGAAATCCCATGGTTCCAGCTGTCTGTAAGAGCCCGATAGTCACAACCAATATAAACCCCTTTATCTTGCTACCTTGACTTTTAGGGATGATAGTCCTCCCCTTGCCAAATAAAAACGATAATACCAACATCACTAACCCAGCAATAATAAATCGAACACCCCCAAGTAATAATGGAGGAGTCTTTTCAACTACTATGAGATATTTCCCAGTTGGAAAAGACGACCCCATAAAAAGTGTGGTCAGTAATATAGAAATCAAAAAAATAAAATTTGAACCTCGTTTCATTTATTTCCCCTTCTTTCAAAAGATATTGATGATATTTTTTGTCTTTTATTCTACTCTTTTAAAAATGAATGTCAAGAGATTTATCAAAAAATTCCAAGATTATTTTTTAAACTCCTATGTATTGAGAAAAAAACAAAAAAAGGCTATACTGGTAATTGTGGATAATGATTATCTTTTTATATGGAGGTACAAACATGCGATTGTCATCAGGTTGGGAACAGTCAGTCTATGTCTTACTCATGTTAGATCAGCTCCCTGAAGGAAAATATATCAATACAATTTCCTTGAGTGAACGGCTAGAAGTTTCAGATTCTTATTTGAAAAAAATTATAAAACTATTAGACAACGAAGGATTGGTTAAATCCGTTAGAGGGAAAAATGGAGGCGTTGCTCTTTCTAAACCCCTCAGCCAAATCACCTTTTACGATGTATTTGTAGCTATAGAAGGAAAAAATCGAATCTTTGAAAGTCAAAATCTTCTAAAAAAATTCTTAGGTAACGAGGAAAGTAAAAAAGCTAAAAGATGCGTCGTAAGCAACTCTCTTGATATTATTGAAAATACTTTAGTTGCAACCCTGACTTCTATTACACTCAGCCAGGTAGCCCATCAATCTGAGATTAACTATGATTTAACCGATATCAGAAATTGGATCAATAAATGCCAAAACTAGCTGAAGAAAAAATTCTTCAACTATTTTTTGTAAATCCTTGACAAATAATTTTACAAGGACTATACTATATTTGAAGATATAATATATCTTCTATATCGTCAACAATGATCTTTCATTGCATGCTTTTGGATAGCTAAAGAAAGAAGGTTCTTATGAAAGTTATTTTAGCTACTGACCAAGATGGTTTCCAACTGAAAGAAACCGTCAAACACTATCTGCTTCATTCTGGTTATGAAGTAATTGACCTCAACTCTACACAAGATTCTGCGGATTTCGTTGATTCTACTGTCAATGCTATTACAGAGTTTAGAAAATATAAGCAAGCTCGTGCTATTCTTTTTGACAAGTTTGGACATTCTTTTATGCCTGCTAATAAGTTTAAAGGTATTATCTGCGCCGCTGTTTACGATGAACACTCTGCCATGATGACTATTCGACACAATTCTACTCCAATCATTACAATTGGTTCTGGAATTACAGGTGATATTTTAGCAGTTGAAATAGTCAAAGCCTTTCTTGAGCACAACTATGATTCTGGTCGTCACCAAGTTCGCATTGATATGCTGAACAAGCTCTGCTAGGAGGTATTCACATGAAAATTGCTCTCGGTTGTGATCACATTGTAACAGATGTGAAGATGAAGATTTCAAAACACCTAAAAGAACAAGGTCATGAAATCATTGATGTTGGTACTTATGATTTCGTCCGTACTCACTATCCGATTTATGGTCGCTTAATTGCAGAGGAGGTCGTCAATGGACGGGCTGACTTTGGAGTTGCCCTTTGCGGTACAGGTGTTGGAATTGCTGTATCTGCTGATAAAGTTCCTGGAACTCGAGTTGTACTTGTCGGAGATGTTGCGACTGCTCGTTCCGCTCGTGAAAATCTCAATGCTAATATTGTTGCTTTTGGTGGTGCTATCCTAGGTATCAATTTCATTAACAACATTGTAGATGAATTTATCAATACCAAGTACAAACCAAGTCCTGAAAAAGAGGAATTGATTGCGAAAATTGATAAACTATCTGAAGTGAGCCCAGATGTAGCTGCCAATGATCATATCTTCGATGAAGAGAATGCCAAGTGGGAGCGTGGAGAATATCACGATTAACTTGCATTCCTTCTTATATATTTTATCTAATACTAAATGAAAATCAAAGAGCAAACTAGGAAGCTAGTCGCAGGCTGCTCAAAGCACTTCTTTGAGGTTGTAGATAGAACTTACGAAGTCAGCTCAAAACACTGTTTTGAGGTTGCAGATGAAACTGATGAAATCAGTAACCATACATACGGTAAGGCGACGCTGACGTGGTTTGAAGAGATTTTCGAAGAGTATAACCTTGAGGATAACTAACTCAAGGTTATTTTTACGTCATCAAAAAAGTCTAGAGATATTACTATCACTAGACTGAATATTTTTTACAATTTGAGTGCTACACGCGTTCTTTCCATGAAGTCGCTGTTGTTTGAAGAACTTTGTTGAGCTCGTCAATGTTTTCAAATCCAGTTGTGCGAAGCCATTCGCGAGCTGCTGCTTCACCATCTTTGATGTAAGCTTCAACTGATCCTGCCCATGTTGCACGGCCACAAAGAACTCCATTAAAGTTTGCACCTGATTCATGAGCAAATACAAGAGTATCTTGGAAGAGTTTAGCTGATACACCAGCACTCAAGTAGATGTATGGCAAGTTAGTTGCTTCATCTTGTGCTTTGAAGAAAGCTGCTGCTTCTTCACGTGTATAAACTACTTCACCTTCAGCGAAGCCTTCAACATATTTAATGTTAACAGGAACTTCTACTTTCAAGACATCAATGTTAAAGCGTGGGTCTGAGAAGACTTTCATAGCACCGATAACTTTATGTGGTTTTACTTTAGCGTATTCTACAGAACCTGCGTCAGCAATTTTTTCATCGTAAGCAAGGATTTCAAGGAAGAATGGGATATCTTCAGCCACACACTCAGAACCGATGCGTTCGATATAAGCTTGTTTTTCTTGGTTGAGTTCATCTGAGCTATCTACATCATAGTAAAGCAAGAATTTAACTGCATCTGCACCTTCTTCTTTAATACGTTTTGCAGACCAAACATCCAAGCAGTCTGGCAAACGTTTTGTACTTGTTGTGTCATAACCTGTTTTTTCATAAGCAAGGAGAAGACCAGCTTTTTCATCAAGAGCTTTAGTTGCTGGAAGTCCATATTCAGGGTCAAGAAGCATAGATGAAGCGTATTTAGTCAATTCATCTGCTACCAAGACTTTAAGTTCTTCCATTTGAGCTACAGTTGGTTCTTCTGTTTGGTGTTGAGCCATGAGGCGTTTCAAAGCACCACGTTGGTCAAAAGCAAGAGCTGAGATGAT
This sequence comes from uncultured Streptococcus sp., assembly GCF_963516575.1. Taxonomy (GTDB): domain Bacteria; phylum Bacillota; class Bacilli; order Lactobacillales; family Streptococcaceae; genus Streptococcus. Next base: position 57,863 of record NZ_CAUQCP010000001.1, on the reverse strand, counting down.
TCCATTTTCATCAGAAAGTTTTTCTAAGCGTGCACGTTTTTGTTCTGTTAAAGCCATTTTATACCTCTTTTACTATTAATTGATCATATAGAGCTTGATAGTTGGCCATGTTGACATGACCAGTCATTTTTTCTTGAGCATTGAGCATACCAAGGACATTAGCCTTGATGAGTAGTTCTGCATCAGATTCTTTATGAAGAAGTCCTGAAGAAATTCCTGCCACAGTAGAGTCTCCAGATCCGACAGGGTTGACTACCTGAATTCTAGGAATATCTACCTTGTAGAAAGTGTCACCATGTTTGGCAAAGGCACCGTTGGCACCAAGTGAAACGATAATCCATTCAATCCCTGCAAACAAAGGTTCTTGAAGGACTTCTTTTAATTCATCCAAATCCTCAGAAACTTCTCTTCCTAGAAGCTGAGATAATTCCTCATTATTTGGTTTGATGACTGTTGGTTTATGTGGTGATTCAAGAACCGCCTGAAGTGCTGCACCAGAGCAGTCCAAAACTACAGGTCTGCCAGCTTGATTAGCAAGTTCTACCAAGCTCGCATAGTAATCAACTGGAAGACCAGCTGGGAGACTACCTGAGATAGCTACTACTTCAACTGAGTCCAGAAGATTTTTGAAATGTTCCAAAAAGTCTTGACCTTCCTGTTCCAATACTACAGGACCTTTTTCAAGAACTTCTGTTTGGTTGTCTCCGTGGAGAATAGCAATACAGTTCCGAGTTTCTCCCTGAATTGAGAAGAAATCTTTTTTTACTTGATCATCGATATGTTCAACTAAAAATTCACCAAGTTTACCACCCACTAAACCAGTAGCAAGGACAGAATCTCCAAATTCTGAAAGTACTCGGGTAACATTGAGTCCCTTACCACCAGCTGTTTTGGTTACATCCACCACACGATTGACAGTATCAATCTTCAACTCATCCAAAGGATAAGAAATATCAATGGATGGGTTCATTGTGACTGTTAAAATCATAGGTCACCTCTTAGTCGTGGTATTCTCCACGATCCCATTTTTCAAGGAATTCTGTAAAGAAGTTTGCGTCTGTTTGTTGAGCATTGTGACTTTCAACATGTTCAATTTTCGCAATCAATTTCTTGTTTTCTTCAGATGGTTTGTATTCAGCGTGGATGAAAGCTTCAATGATATCACACATAAGAAGTTCACCAGTAATCTTACCTCCAAAACCGATAACGTTAGCATTCAATTGTTCTTTGGCATAAAGAGCTGTAGTCATATCACGAACTAAGGCAGAACGAACACCAGGAACTTTATTTACAGCGTTGTTGATACCTACACCAGTACCACAGATACATACCCCAAGATCAGCTTGACCGCTAGTTACAGCTTCACCTACTTTTTTACCAAAGATTGGGTAGTGAGTACGTGTGTGGTCATATGTACCAAAGTCAATGACTTCATATCCTTTTGATTTCAAAAATTCTGAAACCGCCATTTTTTCATCTGTTACGATGTGGTCACATCCAATTGCAATTCTCATTTTTAACTTACCTTTCTTACTGTAATCTAATTAGCACATTTTGTTCAACATGTCAACACGAATCTGGTGACGTCCACCATCGTATTTACCGTTAACAAATCCTTTAGCGATGTTTTTAGCCAATTCATCACCAACAAGTTGTGCACCCATAGTGATCATACGTGAGTTGTTGTGTCCACGAGTCATATAAGCTGAACGTTCGTCAGATACTTCTGCAGCAACCATTCCTTTGATCTTAGTTGCAACCATAAATGGACCAGCTCCATAAGCATCAATCACGATACCAAGGTTTTGTTCTTCTTTATTTACTTCTGCAGCAACAGCAAGAGTCACATCAACAAAGTCTTGACCTTCAGCTGTAACATCCACAACGTGGAAGTTTTCTTTTTCCAAGAAGTCTTTCACAACTTCTTTCAATCTCAAACCTGCAGCATCTGCACCGATAACAATAGACATATTGTATACTCCTTTTATTTTTCTAGGCTAGTAAAACCTTTTATAGTTAGCAGTTTACCTACAAAAGCTTTCTAGCAGTTTATTGACAAATTGGATTGAATGAGATGAATGACACCTTATTCAAGTTTAGGAAACCAGTTCCCTAGAAATAATCTTTCTCCACGAAAGAGAATATAACAAGTGATTATTTGTTTGTTACAAACATCATTTGTTGCTTACAAACATAATATACTCCTATTTCCTGAAAAAGTCAACAGTTAATGTTTGTTTTTGTGTTTTATTTTTTAATCTAAAAAATTTCGATGTCAAAACCAATTTGATCCACTTGACCAGGTTCTAGGAGACGAACATTCTTCTTATCTTCTAGATGATCTCCTTCTTCAAGGGATGTTGACAAGCCAGACCATGGTTCAAAAGCAATGAAAGGTCCTTTATTCAAAGTTGACCAGATGATGAGATTTGGAAACTCTGCAAAGTGCACTTTCAATCCCTTATCATGTTTACGAGAACGAAGCGCAATTGTTCTAGATTGCAATTCATCTAAGGTAACTGCATCTGTACTGAAAAGATCATAATTAAGATAGATTTCTTTTTGCCCCTCTAGCCATGGACTTCTATCTTGAAAATCCAGCATACCCGTTTCTGGGAAAGGACATGGAACAGAGCAAGTCTCTTCTTTCTCAAACTCTAAATAGTAATCTTCATAGACTTCATCATCCAGTAGAGGACAATTAAATCCTGGATGTCCACCAATAAAGTAAGGCATGACCTTGCTAGTTTCTTTATTGAAAATCTTGTATTGAGTCCGTACTGTCTTTCCAGTAAGGATATAAGTGATTTCTAGGCGGAAATGATAAGGATAATTTTGATAGCTATTCTCATCGTCTTCAATTGCAAAAGTTACACTATCATCTGTCTGTTCAACTAATTCAAATTCTTTCTTACGGACCAAACCATGACGAGGAATGTTTCCTTTGCTTTCTTGTCCCTTCTCATCTATATAGAGGGCTGTATCCTCTCTCAAAGAACCACAAATTGGAAAGAGAACAGGAGCTTGTCCACTCCAATAAGTGACATCCCCTTGCCACAAATACTCAAGTCCCTCAGCATCTTTTATAGAAGAAAGAGCCCCACCAAAACTGTTAAATTGAACTCTTAATTGTTCTGATTTTAATTCAATTACCATTATTTTCTCCGATTTCTTGATAGTTTATAAAAAACTAGGCTGTCACTCCTATCAGGAAAATGACAACCTAGCTTTAACAATTTACATTTTATAGGAGCGCATTATTTTGCTTTCGCTGCGTACTCTTCGTTACGTTTGATCATTTGTTTTCTGTACCAAGCAAAGATACCGATATAGAATACAAGGAAGACTACAGCACCAAGGATTGCTTTGATATCACCAGTTGTAGTGTTACCAATTGTCCAACCAAGAAGTTTTTCGATTGGTCCTTCAAGAGTTGAGTGAGTAATCAATTGAGTTTCGCTCACACCTGCTGGGAAGGCACCTACACCTTTAGCAAGTTCTGTTGCAAATGGTGCAATAAGTGTACCTGAAAGAAGGAAGAGTGGCAACAAGAGAGTTCCGAAGATAATCATACGGAGCAATTTACCACGTGTTACAACCAAGAGAGCTGGAGTAACACCCATAGCGATGATACCTGCAAGTGGCAAGATACCATTTCCGACTTTTGAAAGAAGCACAGCTTCAATCAACATGATTGGTGCAAGTACGTTAGCACAAGCCCAGATTTCAGCACGACCAGCGATGAATGGCCAGTCAAGACCGATGTTGAATTTACGTCCTTGAAGACGTTTAGTAGCAACGTTTGTAATACCTTGTGAAAGTGGTTCTACGGCAGCGATGAACCATGAACCGATAAGTGAGAAGAGTTCCAAAGATACACCAGCTGTCAAACCAAGAGACAACCATCCTTTGATAACAAGACGCCAGATAGATGCATCTGCAACACCTTCAATTGGATGTGGAGTTCCCATAATACCGATAACAATACCAAGAATGAAACCGATAAAGAATTTAGATCCCCAGAAACCGATTTTCTTGTTCAATTTTGCAGCGTCAAAGTCATACTTATCAAGACCTGGGAAGAATTTTTCAAAAATCTTATCCAAAACCATGATAACTGGGTTCATCATGTAGTTCATGTGAGTTGAAGTCATTGGTGATGAACTTGGAGCGTTAAGAAGGTCATCAAATGTAGGTTTCATCAAGTCAGAGTTGATAATTTTCAACACACCAACAAGGACGATAGCTGCTGTAGCAATCAAGAGTGAAACCCCTTGGCTCACACCGTTGTTGTCAGCATACCATTTAATCAAAAGACCTGTGATAGACAAGTGCCAGATATCGAAGATATCAACGTCAAGTGTATCTGTTTTCTTCATAGCAAGCATCACTACGTTGACAATCAACATGATGAGCAAGAAGTAAAGTGTCCAAGCAGATCCCCAAGTGATTGTTGCAAGTGGTGCCCAACCAACGTCAGTGATACTCAATTGGATACCTGTGTTTTCAACGAATTTTGCAAGTGATGCTGAGAAAGCACCATTTAGCATACCGATGATAGCTCCGATACCTGTAAGAGCGATGGCAAGTTTGATACCACCTTCAAGCGCTTTGGAGAATTTCACTCCAAAAAGTAAAGCCAATACTGTCAAAATAATTAACATGATGACAGGTCCACCCATATCTAAGATAGGTGTGAAAAATTCTTTGATTAGACCAAAGATTGCATCCATAACAGTTCCTCCCTTTTTATGTTATATGAATGTTAACTAAATAAAGTATTTATTAGCTTAATCCGTGTTCTTTAATAGCTGCTTCAATGTTGTCAAATACTGGAGCACTCATAGCTGGGATACGGAATAAGATTGGTCCAGCTTCGATAACTGGAATACCTGGGTCAAAACCAAGGTCTGTCGCAGCAATTGGTGTGAAGATATCATAACCTTTGATAAGGTCTTCGTTAACGTCTTTGACCATAACCGCATCACAGTGAACATCAAAACCACGGTTTGAAAGTTCTTCTTCAAGAGCACTTTTAATTTGGTGGCTTGAGTTAACACCTGCACCGCAGGCAGCAAGAATTTTAATCATATGGATTTCCTCCGATTTAATATTTTTAATAGACAAGATTATGCAGTTGCTTCAGCGATATAAGCATAGATAGCTTCTGGTTCAGAAATTTTAGCCAAATCTTCCAAATGGCCATTTCCTGTAAAGAAGTCCATCAACTGAGCAAGAATGTTCGTTTGACTTGAACTTGAGTTATTAATGATAAAGAAGAGCAAGGATACTTCTACTTCCTTATCTGGCGCAATCATATTGTGGAAAGTCACTGGTTTTTCTAATCGAACGACCACAACTTTTTCGGCAAGATTATGAACAATATCCGTATGAGGAATAGCCACATTCGGCAAATCCTTACCCAAAAATTCCATATCTAAGCCAGTTGGAAATGACTTTTCACGCGTGATCAAGGCTTCACGATAGGTTGGAGTCACGATTTTCCGTTCTTCCAATAAGGTAGCTACCTGATCAAAGAGTTGTTCTTGATTATCCGCTTCTAAGCAAAACACAAGGTTTTTGTCAAAGAAATGATCTAATCCCATAAGGTTTTCCCTTCTTTCCATTAACTTTATGCTATAAGTATAACACTATATGAAATCGTTGTCAATAATTTTCTGTTGTTTTTTGTCTCTTTTTTTATATTTTTGTTGTTTTTGTAGTTTGAGTTATAAAAATAAACACATAAACAAACAAATCAAACATTTTTTGTTTTAATACTCAATGAAAATCAAAGAGCAAACTAGGAAACTAGCCGCAGGCTGTACTTGAGTACGGCAAGGCGACGTTGACGTGGTTTGAATTTGATTTTCGAAGAGTATAAAAACTAAAAAAGCAGACCATTTAAGCCTGCTTTACTATTGATTCTGATATAAATTTCCTGTGAACAAGGAAAAGCAATTATGACAACTATTCTTCATCCATGCTCAAGACACTGAGGAAAGCTTCTTGTGGAACTTCTACTGATCCGATAGCTTTCATGCGCTTCTTACCAGCTTTTTGTTTTTCAAGGAGTTTACGTTTACGAGAAACGTCACCACCATAACATTTAGCAAGTACGTTCTTACGAAGGGCCTTGATATCAGTACGAGCCACAATCTTGTGTCCAATAGCTGCTTGAATTGGCACCTCAAATTGTTGACGAGGAATAATTTTCTTGAGCTTATCAACGATAAGTTTTCCACGTTCGTAGGCAAAGTCCTTATGAACGATAAAGCTGAGGGCATCTACCTTGTCTCCATTGAGAAGGATATCCATTTTGACCAGCTTAGACGGACGATACTCTGACAATTCGTAGTCAAAGCTTGCATAACCACGTGTCGAAGACTTAAGCTTATCAAAGAAGTCAAAGACGATTTCAGCAAGTGGAATTTGATAGATAACATTGACACGATTGTCATCAATATAGTCCATAGTCACAAAGTCCCCACGCTTACGCTGAGCTAGCTCCATTACTGCTCCAACAAACTCCTGTGGTACCATGATTTGCGCCTTAACATAAGGCTCTTCAATGGTCGCAATCTTAGTTGGGTCTGGAAACTCAGATGGGTTAGAGACGTCCATAGACTCACCATCGGTCAAATTAACTTTGTAGATAACAGACGGAGCTGTCATGATGAGGTCGATGTTGAACTCACGTTCCAAACGTTCTTGGATAACATCCATATGGAGAAGTCCAAGGAAACCACAACGGAAACCAAATCCAAGTGCCTGAGATGTTTCTGGTTCAAACTGAAGACTAGCATCATTCAGTTGCAATTTTTCAAGGGCTTCACGCAGATCATTGTACTTGTTTGACTCGATAGGATAGAGACCCGCAAAGACCATAGGATTCATCTGCTTGTAACCATGTAATGGCTCTGCCGCAGGATTGGTTGCCAAGGTAACGGTATCACCCACACGGGTATCCTGAACTGTCTTAATAGAAGCCGCAATATAACCAACGTCCCCAGTCGCAAGGAAATCACGACCAACTGCTTTGGGTGTGAAAATACCAACTTCCGTAACATCAAAGGTCTTGCCATTGCTCATGAGCTGAATCTTATCGCCAGGTTTAACCACACCATCCATGACACGCACTTGGAGGATAACTCCACGGTAAGCATCGTAAACAGAGTCGAAAATCAAGGCCTTAAGTGGCGCTGTCACATCACCCGTTGGCGCTGGAACTTTTTCTACAATTTGCTCGAGGATTTCTTCGATCCCGATACCAGCCTTGGCAGAAGCTAATACTGCTTCACTGGCATCTAAACCAATGACATCCTCAATCTCTGTACGCACGCGCTCTGGATCTGCAGCTGGCAGGTCAATTTTGTTAATGACTGGCATGATTTCCAAATCATTGTCCAAGGCCAAATAAACGTTGGCAAGGGTTTGAGCCTCAATCCCTTGAGCGGCATCGACCACCAAAATAGCACCCTCACAGGCAGCTAGCGAACGCGAAACTTCATAGGTGAAGTCTACGTGCCCCGGCGTGTCAATCAAGTGAAAAATATAAGTTTCCCCATCTTTTGCAGTGTAATTGAGCTCAATGGCATTCAACTTAATAGTAATCCCACGTTCTCGCTCTAAATCCATACTATCCAAAAGCTGGGCCTGCATTTCACGACTTGAAACCGTCTCTGTTTTTTCCAAAATGCGGTCTGCTAGAGTCGATTTCCCGTGGTCAATATGGGCGATAATAGAGAAGTTACGAATCTTCTCCTGTCGTTTTTTCAATTCTTCTAAGTTCATGATTCTCTTCCTTTCAGGGTATCTATTTATTATAAATTGTTTTTGACATTTTGACAAGACCATACCCTGCTAGGAGTACTAATCTTCAGCAACAAAGCCGTCATTTTCGATAAAGTGGTGTTCTGTCATTCCTTGGTCTGTAAAGACAATCCCATGAAGGACACCACCATAAACAGCTCCTCCATCCATTCCAATCTTGCCATCTTCTGTAGTCCAAAGCTCAGTTGTACCACGCTCTTGCTTCAGCAAACCATAGACCGGTGTATGGCCAAAGACAATGATTTTTCCAGTATGATTTTCTGCTTCGTGGAATGGTTTTCTAAGCCAGACTTTTTTATAATCTGTGGTTTCATGCCAGTCATCCAAGGTCAAATCAATACCTGCGTGAACAAAGATATACTTGTCTGTCTCTACCACAAAAGGCATTTGACGAATGAATTCGACCAAGTCTGCTGCTTCGGTAGTAACACGCTTGGCATCCTCAACTCCATCAACTGGTGCATTCAAGGGACGACCTAGGATAGAGTTAATGGTTGTATCTCCACCATTACGGCGATAGTGATCATAGCTCTCTTCTGGGTCATCGAGCCAAGTCAGAAACATATACTCGTGGTTTCCTGATAAACAGATAGCCCCTTGATTGTCCACTAAGTCCTTAACTATCTCTAGAACACGGCGACTATCTTCACCGCGGTCAATCAAGTCCCCTAGAAAGAGCAACTGGGTCTGACCATCCCATGTTTTGAGAAGGTCTTCTAGCATCCCTGCTTTTCCATGAACATCTCCAATTACATAATAGTCTGTCATCTTATTTCTCCCTATTTCTCAACAATTCTCTGGCTTGTGTCAGGGCAGCTTCTGTCACATCATCACCTGCCAACATCTTGGCAACTTCCTCCACTCGCTCTTCAACCGTCAAAAGACGAACAGTCGAAACGGTTGAATGGTCATTGCTAATCTTCTCAATAAAGAATTGATAATCCGCAATCGCAATCACTTGTGGCAAATGGGAAATAGCCAGTACCTGACCATGCTGGCCAATCTTGTGAATCTTCTGCGCGATAGCCTGAGCTACACGGCCTGAAACTCCTGTATCCACCTCATCAAAGACTATGCTGGTCTTGCCTTCTTTACGAGAAAAGGCAGACTTAATGGCTAGCATGAGACGAGATAATTCCCCGCCAGACGCAACCTTGACCAAGGGTTTAAAGTCTTCGCCAGGGTTGGTTGAAATGTAAAACTCGACCATTTCATTTCCCTCACGGCTGAATTTTCCCTTGCTAAAACGAACCTGAAACTGGGCTTTTTCCATATAAAGATCTTGAAGCTCTTGTTTAATCTCTGCTTCTAGCCGCTGAGCCAAGTCATGACGAGCAGATGCAAGCTGGCCTGCCAAATCAACAAGATTGACTTCCAATTTCTTGAGCTCGGTTTCCATGTCTTCAGAAGAAAGGTTGTTGCCTGTCAAGAGATTGTATTCTTCCGTAATCTTGGCAAAATAAAGCAAGACATCGTCTACAGTCCCACCATACTTACGGGTAATGGTATGAAGGAGATCCAAGCGATTCTCAACCTGCATGAGGCGATTGCCGTCAAAATCAAGATCCTCGATAATAGCTTCCAAACGTTTGCTAATATCTTCTAAGACATAGTAGGTCTCAGACAGAGAGCTTGAAATTTCACGGTATTCAGGGTCATACTCTTCGATACTTTCCATGTCATTCATGGCAGAACGAACATTGGCCAGACTTGAAAAATCTTCATTGTCCAACATGCTGTATGCATTGGTCAGTGTATCCGCAATATTTTTATGGTCGAGGAGTTTATCTCGCTCTTGGTTGAGAGCCAGGTCTTCTCCAGCCTGCAAGTTTGCAGCCTCAATCTCTGCCATTTGAAATTCCAACATTTCAATACGAGCCTTATGTTCCTGTTGGTTTTTCTTGACTTCCAGAACCTGCTTACGCATTTTACGGTAGGCATCAAAACTCGTTTGATAGGTTTCTTTCAAGGCCCAAAAAGCTGCGTCACCGAATTCATCCAACATTTGAATATGCAGTTGAGGACGCATTAACTCCTCATGGTCATGCTGACCATGAATATCCACAAGATGTTGCCCAATAGCTCGCAAAACAGACAGATTGACCATCTGGCCATTGACACGGCTGATACTCCGACCATTTTGCAAGATTTCCCGACGGATGATAATTTCATCACCCATTTCCAAACCTTGCTCATCAAAAATTTCCTGTAAAAGGCGACTATTCTCAACTGAGAAAAGCCCCTCAATCTCTGCCTTTGGCGCACCATGACGAATAACATCTGTCGTAGCACGAGCTCCCAACATCATATTCATGGCATCAATGATAATCGACTTCCCTGCACCTGTTTCACCAGTCAGGACTGTCATCCCCTTTTCAAAATTGAGGGAAATAGCCTCAATAATGGCAAAGTTTTTTATCGAAATTTCAAGTAACATATAGACCTACCAATTTTTTACTTGTTCAAAGATTTCCTCAGCTAGACTTTCACTTCTTGCAATGACTAAAATCGAGCTATCATCAGCCAAACAGCTGAAAATCTTGTCCGCAAAGGTCTCGATTAACTGAGCTTTTACAAAAGCTGTATTTCCTGGAATCACTTGGAGATTGATCATCTTATCCATCAATTCTGCCGATTCGATATTGTCTTCAGCCAGTTGTAAACTTTTTACGATTGATTTTGGCAATTCGTAGACATAGGTGTTGTCTCTCAAAGGAATTTTGACAATTCCCAGCTCCTTGATATCTCGGGATACCGTCGCTTGAGTGGCAGTGATACCTGCCTCTTTCAAATGTTCTACGATTTCTTCTTGTGTACCGATTTGATAATCTGTCACAAATCGTCTAATTTTTTCAAGTCTCTCTTTTTTATTCATTTTTAAATTGACTATGCGCCCTCTCTACTACTTCTTCAATCTCAGCAAGAACCTGGTTACTTGCTGACTCTTCTTTTTTCAAATATGCTAAAAACTCAATATTTCCATGACCACCTTGGATGGGAGAAAAGTCCAAACCAAGGACTGAAAAGCCTTCCTCTACTGCCATGGTTGTGACAGATTCAAGGACATTCTGGTGCACCTTAGCATCTCGAATAATTCCATTTTTTCCAATCTGCTCACGTCCTGCTTCAAACTGGGGCTTAACCAGAGCCACAACCTGACCTTGATCAGCCATGACACGGTGCAAGGCTGGAAGGATCAGACTGAGGGAAATGAAACTCACATCAATACTGGCAAAGCTTGGTTCCTGCTCGAAATCAGTCTTTTCAGCATAACGGAAATTGAACTGCTCCATGCTGACAACTCGTGGGTCTTGGCGTAATTTCCAAGCCAACTGATTGGTACCAACATCGACTGCAAAGACCAACTCGGCACCATTTTGCAACATGACATCGGTAAATCCTCCAGTAGAAGCCCCGATATCAATCGTAGTTGCCCCTTCCACTGACAAATCAAAGACCTGCAAGGCCTTCTCCAGTTTCAAACCACCACGACTGACATACTTGAGTTTCTCGCCCTTAAGTTTTAGCTCGGTGTCATCTGGAATTTTCTCTCCTGGCTTGTCAAACCGCTCTCCGTTAAGGACTGCTACGACTAGACCAGCCATCACTCCACGCTTGGCCTGCTCTCGCGTTTCAAACAAGCCCTGTTTATAAGCTAGTACATCCACTCTTTCCTTAGCCATTGATTCTCAAACTTTCTACTACACTTACAATCGATTCTATATCAAAAGGAACCTGCTGGGTAATTTCTTCTAATTTTGCATTAGCCTGATCCAAAGTCTGGTTACAAAAGGCAATAGCCTCTTCCAAACCCAACAAGGCAGGATAGGTTGATTTTTCTGCCTGTAGATCCTTTTGTGGTGTCTTACCGATTTCTTCAAAACTAGCTGTCACATCCAGTACGTCATCTCGAACTTGAAAAGCAAGCCCAATCAATTCACCTACAGTTTTCAGTTTTGCCTGCATTTCAGGTGCCAATTCGGCTATAATAGCAGCTGCTTGGAAGGGATAAGCTAGTAGTTTTCCAGTCTTATTAGCATGAATGGTCTGAAGTTCTTCCAAAGACAAATGCTGGTGTTCACCCTCCATGTCCAAAACCTGGCCTGCTACCATGCCCAGACTTCCTGACGCAAGCGATAAGTTAGCAATCAAGTCCACCTTGATCTGACTTGGCAAATCTACCTGCGCTATCAAGGCGTAAGGATCTAGGAATAAAGCATCTCCAGCCAAAATCGCCATAGCTTCGCCAAATTTCTTATGATTGGTCAACCGCCCTCGACGGTAATCATCATCATCCATGGCAGGAAGATCATCATGAATCAAGCTACCTGTATGAATCATTTCCAAGGCAGCAGCCACCTGCGCGTGAGCAGGTTTGATTATAACTTGTAAGGCTTCCAAAACTTCTAACAAGAGAAAAGGCCGAATACGTTTGCCACCAGCATGAATGGAATAGAGAACAGACTCTCGCAAACTAGAGGCAAACTGCTGGTCGCCATAAAAGTCTTCCAAAGCCGACTCGACAAGAGCTAATTTTTCTTGCTTCTTCATTCAAAATCACTTTCTGTTCCATCTTCTTGCATAACCTTGACCAAGGTCTTTTCAGCCTTGTCCAACGTCGCTTGGAGTTCTTTTGACAAGACCATACCCTTTTGAAAGGCAGCAATCGCATCTTCTAGAGCAATTTCACCATTTTCCAAACTTTGGACAATGGTCTCCAGTTCAGCTAGATTTTCCTCAAATTTCTTTTGTTTTGACATCTTTAACCTCTAATTCTACTCGACCATCTCGCATCAAAAGCGTCACTTGGTCTTTTTTCTTCAAATTTTCAACCGAATCAACTACGGACTCTTCTTTTTTGACAATTGCATAGCCACGCGCCACGATTCGACTGGTATCCAACATCAGCAAGGCTTCTGAAAGTCGCTTGACCTCAGCAACCTTGGCATCATAAACCAGCGCCATTTGGCTACGTAATAGCTTGTCCAACTGGCCTAGACGGTCTTGATAGCGTTGAATTTTGGTAACGGGTGATAATTGTACCAGTCGATGTGTCCTTGCTTGGACGACTTGTTTGTTATCAGAAATCCGTGTACGTAAACTTTGTTTTAAGCGCAGTTGCAGTTGATCCAAGCGTTGCATATAGCCATCATACAAACGTTCTGGTTGTCTAAAGATAACAGACTGACTGCATTTTTTCAAAGCTTCTTGTTTCTTCGATAGGACATTTCGAACTGCCGTTCCCATCCGTTTTTCCTGATTTTGCAAATGAGCTAACACATCCAACTTGGTCACAGGTGTTGCTAATTCAGCAGCAGCTGTTGGCGTCGCAGCGCGACGATCTGCCACAAAATCTGCCAAGGTCACATCCGTCTCATGCCCCACACTAGAAATGATTGGCAAACGAGATTCAAAAATAGCTCGTACCACAATTTCTTCGTTAAAGGCCCAGAGATCCTCAATAGAACCTCCACCACGACCAATAATCAGCAAATCCAAATCGTCCCGTTGATTTGCACGCGCAATATTTCGAGCTATTTCCTCTGCTGCTCCATCTCCTTGAACCTTTGTCGGATAGAGAAGAATATCGACACCTGGAAATCGCCTGCTGACAGTCGTGATAATATCTCGAATAACGGCTCCACTGCGACTGGTTACTACACCAATTCTCTTAGAAAATTGGGGCAGAGGTTGCTTGAACCTCTCTTGAAACAGGCCTTCTTCTGTCAATTTTTTCTTGAGTTGTTCAAACTGAATCGCAAGCGCCCCAACCCCATCAGGCTCTGCCTTTTCAATGATGATGGAGTAGCTACCGCTCGGTTCATAGACCTGTACACGCCCAATTACATTGATCTTCATCCCTTCTTCCAAATCGAAGCCTAATTTCTGATAAATCCCAGACCAAATAGTCGCTTGAATAACTGCATGGTCATCTTTTAGGGAGAAATATTGGTGAGTAGGTCGTTTACGAAAGTTGGAAACTTGACCAGTTAAATAGACCCGTTCCAAGTAAGGGTCTTTATCGAATTTCATTTTCAGATACTTGGTCAAAGTTGTTACTGATAAATACTTTTCCATCTTCACCTACTATTCATTTTCTTGCTCTTTCATGGGTATTATTATACCAAAAATATGCCTAAAAATCTTCATTTATGTACCATTATGAGAGAAAAATAGAAAAAGGAGGCAAGGCCTCCACATCTGATCATTTGCTGTTTCGAGCTTCTTCCAAAATCTTTGCAATCTTGGTCGTCAACAGGTCAATAGCAACTGTATTGCTGACTCCCTCAGGAATAACGATATCAGCATAACGCTTGGTTGGCTCGATAAACTGATGGTACATGGGTTTAACCACACCTAAATACTGGTCAATAACGCTATCAAGGCTACGGCCACGCTCTTCCATATCACGCTTGATACGACGAATAATGCGCACATCATCATCCGTATCCACAAAAATCTTGATATCCATCAAATCGCGCAGGCGCTTGTCCTCCAAGACCAAAATGCCCTCAACGATAAAGACATCCTGAGGCTCCTGACGATAGGTCTTGCAGCTACGTGTATGCTCTGTATAGTCGTAGGTCGGGATGTCCACCGGACGCCCTGCCAACAATTCCTTAATCTGCTCGATCATCAAGTCTGTATCAAATGCGAAAGGATGGTCATAGTTGGTTTTGACACGCTCTTCAAAGGTCAAGTGAGACTGATCCTTGTAGTATGAATCATGCTCAATCATGGAAATCTTTTCATCAGGAAAATGCGATAAAATGGCTCTTGAAACACTGGTCTTACCACCACCAGAACCACCTGTCACTCCGATAATGATTGGTCTATTTTGCATGCTATCCTCCGTTTTTTTATCCGTCGTCTATTCTATCATATTTTTAGCAAAATTTATAGTCTGATTTGGATAGTCTAGGGGGAAACAACACTCCCTACACCTCAGTTAGACTATCTAAAAACCTTCCTTGGCTTATAGAGATTGTCCCGTTTTTCTAGAATGGCTAGCAATTTATCTCCTTCAAAAGCAGCCAATTCCTTATCTGACTGTTCTAGCTCGATAAAACGACCAAAGCGCACTTCTGTAGCCTCTTCTGGACTTAGGGAAACTTTGACAAGGTCGCCTGTCCCAATCTCTAAAGGATGGAGAAAGTCCAATTGACCAGCCTCCACTTTTTCAGCAATTTCTTCCAAGGTAAGAGCATCCTCAAGTTGTAAACCAGCTGCACTAGTACGAGTTAACTGAGACATATGAGCTGCATAGCTAAGTTTTTCTCCCAAGTCAACCGATAAGGTACGAATATAGGTCCCCTTGCTGCATTTCACACGAAAAGTAAAGCGTGCAAGATGACCCTCATAAGAAATCGGGCTTATCCGCTCAAACTGATAAATGGTAACCTGTCGTTCTGGACGCTCCACTTCCTGACCAGCACGCGCATACTCATAGAGCTTGCGACCATTGATCTTAACAGCTGAATACATAGGCGGAATCTGAGTAATAGGCCCAGTCAGACTGGCTATCGCTTCATCGACAAACTTTTCATCCAAGGGCGACAGAACGGGTGTCTTAGCGACCACTTCCCCACTAGCATCCTCGGTCGTTGTTGAATAACCAAGAGTGATTTCCCCCTCATAGACCTTGCCCTCGTCCTGCATAAACTCGACCATGCGTGTTGCCTTGCCAACCGCAATGGGCAAAACACCCACCACATCCGGATCCAAAGTCCCACCATGACCAATTTTCTTGGTTCCCAAAATTTTACGCAGTTTAAAAACCGCATCATGCGAAGTCATCCCTGCTTCTTTTTTTAAGTTAATAATACCGTTCATTTTTGCTTTCTACTCCCCCTTCAGCGCTTCAAACTTCGCTTTCATAGTTGGATTTTTACGGGTCAATTTTTTGACCGAAACATCTTCCAATTTGTTGTTAGCTAGACGGAGTTGGTTTTCGGATGTGGTTAGGAACTTCTTGACCTCTTCCATGCGTTTGATGGCCTTGTCGATTTCATCGATTGCCTTACCAAAGTTAGTCGAAGCTGAGTTATAGTTCTTGGCAAAAGCCTGTTTAAAGGTGTCCAAATCTTCCTCAAAATGTGTAATATCGATATTTTGCTCCCGAACTAAGGCCAACTCCTGCTTGTATTTTAGGGAATTAAGCGCCGCATTTCGCAAGAGCCCAATCAACTGAATAAAGAAATGAGGACGAACAACATACATCTTTTCATATTCATGGCTGACATCCACGATACCCGTGTTGAAATAGTCGTTATCGGCCTCAAGCATAGTCACCAAGACGGCATACTCACAGTTCTTCTCCCGACGGTCCTTGTCTAATTCCTTGTAAAAATCTGCATTCTTGTGCTTCTTCTCTGTTCCGTCCGCTTCATTTTTCATTTCAAACATAATGGAGATAATCTCTACCCCATTTTCATCACACTCACGGAAGATAAAGTCCCCTTTAGACCCACGCGCTGAAACCTTGTTATCCTTCTCAAAGTAAGCATTTGGAAAGGCAAAACTACGGACCTTGTTAAACTCACTCTCTGCATACTGTTCCAGACTTTCCCCAATCGCTTTTGTAGATTGTTGGGCTTTGAAATTCTTATAAAATTCGACTTGTTCACTGGCTGCCTTGAGCTGGGCTTCGTAGTTTTGCTTAACAGAAGCAAGAGAAAGCTCGTTTTCTTTTTCTTGTAAAAGAAGCTGGTTTTTAACCTGATCCCGTTCTTTTTCTAGGTCAGAAAGGGTCTTTTGCAGTTGATTTTCATGCTCCAAACGCAAGGTTGCCAATTGGTTTTCCAAGGCCTGTACTTCCTTGTCCTTTGCTAATAAAGCCTGATGGCTTGTCTGTTCAACCTCTTTCTTGGCCAATTCTTTTTCTGTATCAAAATTTTGGATTTGACTCTGTAATTGAGCAATTTCTTGATCCTTCTGAGCCAGTTTAGTCTGTTGTTCATTCATGGCCTTTTGCTCTGCCAAAGCCAGTTCCTGCTTCATGCGATCGTGTAGTTCCTTATCAAACTCTGCTGTTCTCACTTGGGATAAAAGTTCAGCATACTGACTTTCATTTACTGTAAAGACTTCCCCACAGTTGGGACATTTGATTTCGTTCATAACTTTCCTCTTTCTAGACTTCTGTAACCATTATATCATGCCTAAGGGAAAATCAAAAACAGTGAGTCGAAACCCACTGTTTATCTTCTTTTTCTTTAAATTTTTTCCAAGGCCAAGCGCAAGTCCTCAATCAAATCATCTACATTTTCAAGTCCGATTGACAAGCGGATTTGGTTTGGTGTGACTCCTGCAGCTTCTAGGTCTTTGTCTGACAACTGACCGTGAGTGGTTGTGGCTGGATGGACAACAAGCGATTTAGCATCTGCTACGTTTGCAAGGTCAGAAAAGATTTCTAAATGATCAATTACCTTGCGTGCTTCTGCCTCCTCACCTTTGACATGGAAGGTAAAGATTGAGCCCACACCTTTAGGCAAGTATTTCTCAGCCAAGGCATGATAAGGACTATCTGCAAGTTTTGGATAATTTACTTTTTCTACCTTAGGATGCTTGACAAGAAAATCAACAATTTTCTCAGCATTTTGCACATGACGTTCCACACGAAGAGAAAGGGTTTCCAGTCCTTGTAGCAAGAGGAAGGCATTAAATGGCGACAAGGCCGCCCCTGTATCACGAAGCAATTGAACACGGACAGCGATAATAAAGGCTGCTGCACCCACATCACGAGTATAGCTCAAATTGTGGTAACTTGGATCTTCCTCAACAAATTGAGGGAATTTCCCTGAAGCTGCCCAGTCAAAACGACCGCTATCGACAATCACTCCACCAATAGTCGTACCATGTCCACCAATAAACTTAGTCGCAGAGTGAATAGCAATATCTACACCATGAGAAAAGACGTTAATCAAATAAGGTGTGGCAAAAGTATTGTCAGAAACGAGTGGAATCTGGTGTTTATGCGCAATCTCTGCCAATTTTTCCAAGTCAGGAATGTTTATCAAGGGATTCCCCAAGGTTTCAATCAAGACAAGCTTGGTATTGTCATTGATAGCTGCTTCCACTTCCTCCAAATTTTCAATATCGACAAAGGTTGTTGTGATCCCATAACGAGGAAGGGTTTCCTTCAAGAGATTGAAGGTTCCACCGTAAATAGTTGATGCTGCTACAACATGGTCACCAGCATGGGCAAGTGCCAAAATTGTATAAGTCACTGCAGCCATACCAGATGCTGTTGCAAGAGCTCCGACACCACCTTCGAGAGCTGCAATTCTTTCTTCAAAAGCAGCCGTTGTAGGATTTGTAATACGAGTATAGATATTACCTGGCTTTCTCAAGGCAAACAAATCGGCACCTTCCTGCGTGTCATCAAAAACAAAGGATGTTGTTTGATAAATCGGCACTGCACGAGACTTGGTAGCTGGATCCACAACTTGACCAGCATGTAGTTGCAAGGTTTCAAATTTAAAATCACGAGTCATAAAACGACCTCCAAATAGTTTGATTAAGGATATTGTAGCACCTTAAGGTATAGTTTACAAATATCAGTTCTCTATATTTTTATATAATAAATAGCTATTGCCTTATTTTAAAAATGAAAAAGGCACGACTCAATCGTGCTCATTTTCTTAATCTACATAAGTATCTTCATTTTTATTGAGGAAGGCATACGGAAGACCCATCAAGAAGCCACCACCAATCAAGTTCCCAATGAAGGTTACACCCCAGTGACGAAGCATATTTCCCACATCGAAGTTAGCAATTGAATCCGCAGCAACACTGAATTTCACAATTGCGAAAGAAGCAAAGTTCGCCGCAATGTGCTCATTTGTTAAAAATACAAACATGTAAATTGCTGACAAAACAAGCCAAAGTTTGGCACCACTATCTTTGACCAAAACAAATGAAAGAATCGCAATATTTACGAAAATATTTGCTAAAATCGCCTCAAGCAAGACTAATTCATTTGAACGTCCTAACTTCATCTCAACAACCCCTGAGATGAAACTATCGTGAGTCAGATGTGCATAGGCTGCCGAATGAGCAAATCCCCAACCTGCTATCAAAGCTCCGATAAGGTTAAACAAGGTACAGTAAAGTAAAATCTCAGCTGTCTTTCTCCAAGAGATTTTTTTCAAGAAACTACCAGCAGTCAAGAACATCATGTTTGATGTTACCAACTCGGCATTCAAGAAAACAATGTAGGCCAATCCCCAAGCAAAGACAAATGGGAAGAGGAAGCGTCCACTACCTGGTGCAATTTTATTAATCAAGTCAGCCCCAACTGCACCTGCAGCTGTACTGAAAGTTAAGAATGCACCTGCGAACATAGAACGAATCGCATACTTAAATTTGCTTTGACTATAAAGACTTTCTTTCTTCTTGCAAGCAAATTCAATCTTTGAGATAAATTCTGAAGAAACCATGATAAACTCCTAAAACTTTTATTTGTGATAATTATAACATAAAACAGATATAAAGAAAAGCCTTTCATGATTGTATTTTTCCTAAATTTAAAAATTTAGCAATCGTTTACATTGTTTTAATAACAAGCTTTTAGAATTTTCAATTATCAGGATATTGAGGTTGCATGGAATAACTTTTATTCTATTTAATATGTTTATTACTAAATAGAACAAAATGACTTCTCCGCACCCCTACTCTGATTCTTCTTAATCAACATATGTATCTTCATTCTTATTTAGAAAGGCATACGGTAAACCAATCAGAATACCTCCACCTATAAAGTTAGCAATGAAGGTTACACCCCAATGTCGAAGGATATTTGGAAGATCAAAGTGAGGTACTTGATCAGCAATCATGCTAAATTTCATAATACTAAAGGAAGCAAAATTGGCAGCAATGTGCTCATTGGACAAGAAGACAAACATGGAAATAGCTGATAAAATAATCCATAGTTTGGCAGCACCATCTTTGACTAGTATAGATGAAAGAATGGCAATATTTACAAATACATTGGCAATAATTCCCTCAAGCAGGACTAAATCACTTGGACGCGCCAATTTCTTGGCTACAAGCTTAGGAAGGAAGCTATCTTGGGTCAAATGCGAAAAGGCTGACGAGTTGGCAAAGGCCCAGCCGGCTATCAAAGCACCAATGAGATTAAATAAAGTACAATAGAGTAAAATAATCATTGCCTTTTTCCAATCAATCTTTTTCAAGAACACTCCAGCTGTTAAGTACATCATATTAGAAGTTATCAATTCCGCATTTAGAAAGACGATATAGGCCAGCCCCCAAGCGAAAACAAATGGGAAAAGGAAATACCCACTACTTGGAACAATATTATTTAATAAATCCGCACCAATAGCCCCAGCAGCTGTACTAAAAGTTAAAAAAGCACCTGCAAACATGGAACGAATCGCATACTTGGACTTACTTTGATTGAAAAGACTTTCTTTCTTGTGGCAATAATAATCTATCTTCGAAATAAACTCTGAAGAACTCATAAACATCTCCTATTTTTTTATATTTATTATTATAACACATTTTTTTGAATGAGTAATCATTTTCTTAAATTTATAACATTTGTATTGATTTATACTCAATGAAAATCAAAGAGCAAACTAGGAACCTACCGCAGGCTCTACTTGAGTACGGTAAGGTGAAGCTGACCTAGTTTGAAGAGATTTTCGAAGAGTATTAGCATTATATAGTATGCTTATAAAGCAAAATAAAAAGAACCAGTAAAACTAAATGTTTACTGATTCTTTAACTATTAATAACGTTGCTTATATGGTTGATTGAAGGCTGTTAGAACTTCTTCAGGTGTTTGTGAATAGTCTTTTGTATCTTTCAAATCACCTTTTACAATAATCCGCTCTGTCGCATCATAGTCCACACAAGTTACAAGTGTGATCTCATCAACACCACTACGGTCATCAATCTCATCCACACGATCTGGTGTTACATGCTTGACCTCATGAATGACATAAGTATAAACCTTATCCTTATCAGTCAGATAAATTTTCATACCATTTTTAGCATGTGATAAGGGAGAAAATAGCATCTGACTGGCATTTTCTGCTGTAAAAATATGATGACTAGCTAGTGAATAATTTCCTTTCCCCATCACTTGGTCACGCTTCATTGTACCAGCTCCATAGAAAAGATTGACATTATCAAGACCTTTAAAAATAGGTAAGTTAATTTCTACTTCAGGAATAGCAATCCCACCAATAACTGGTAATTTTTGCGAATTCCATTGTGAGGATAAGACAGCTTCTGATGAAATGGCTTTTACTGAGTCAAAGTCAAAATTACCTTCTGTATCTTGATTTTCTTCCAATTTTTCTTTTGATACCTGGCTAACTTGATACTTGTTAGTATTCCAAACCATGAAAATATCACGAATTTTTGAATTAAAGATTAATGCCAGTGACAAGAGGATTAAGAATCCTGCCAAGACATTGATTAGTAAATTTTTACGGTTTGTTTTCTTATTATTCTTTTTATGAGACATTATGCTTCACCTTCTATTTCGTTTTCTGTCCCAACTTCTTCTTTTTCTGACGCTGCTACCGTTGTAAAGGTCACAATTTTAGCATCCTGATCCAAGCGCATCACTTTAACTCCCATAGTTGAGCGCCCTGTTTGTGAAATATTGGCAACGTTGGTTCGAATTATGACACCTGTATCAGTGATAATCATCAAATCTTCATCACCTTTAACAGTCAAAAGACCTGATAGAGGACCATTTTTCTCAGCTACATTAGCCGTCTTCATCCCTTTACCACCACGACCTTTTGTCGGATATTCGGTCGCAACTGTACGCTTACCATATCCTTTTTCTGTGATGATAAGAACCTCGTCCTGGTCTGTAATCACACTAGCACCAACAACTGTGTCCCCTTCACGGAGATTGACACCTTTCACACCAGTAGCGATACGACTCATGCCTCGAACGGCTGATTGATTAAAGCGAACTGCATAACCAAGCTTGGTACCGATGATAATATCCGTATCTTCTTCCGTCAACAAGACATTAATCAACTCATCTTCATCCTTTAGGTTCAATGCTTTAAGTCCATTTTGACGAATATTAGCAAACTCCTTAACGCTGGTTCTCTTCACAATACCATGACGGGTTGTGAAGAAGAGATAAGCATCATCGCTGCGTTCAGCTTCAACATTGATGATGGTCTGAATGCTTTCACCTTCATCCAATTTCAAAAGATTGACAATTGGCAATCCCTTGGCAGTACGGCCATACTCAGGAATTTCATAGCCTTTCAGGCGATAGACACGACCTTTATTTGTGAAGAAGAGCAGGTGATCATGGGTGCTGGTTGAAACCAACTCTCGAACAAAATCGTCATCCTTAACGCCTGTTCCTTGAACACCACGACCTCCACGTTTTTGAGCAGTAAACTCAGCTTGGTCTAGGCGTTTGATGTAGCCCTTGTTAGAAAGAGTGATCAAGACATCCGATTCTTCAATCAAATCCTCATCTTCGAGGCTTAAGACTTCACCAACCATCAATTCAGTACGACGTTGGTCGCCAAACTTACGCTTAACTTCGTCTAATTCATCTTTAATGATTTGAGAAACACGTTCGGGCTTAGCAAGAATATCTGCTAAATCCGCAATCAGAGCCAAGAGGTCATCATACTCAGACTGAATCTTATCGCGTTCCAAACCTGTCAAACGACGAAGGCGCATATCAAGGATGGCTTGACTTTGACGTTCAGAAAGCTTAAACTTGCTCATCAACTCAGCTTGTGCTTCCGCATCCGTTTCACTAGCACGGATGATACGAATCACTTCGTCGATATGGTCCAGTGCGATTAAGAGACCCTCTAAGATATGAGCACGCGCTTCTGCTTTTTCCTTATCAAAACGAGTACGACGAACAACCACTTCTTTTTGGTGCTCAATATAAGCATCCAAAATCTGACGAAGAGACAAAATCTTCGGTACCCCATTTTGAATAGCCAACATATTAAAACCAAAGTTGGTTTGCATCTGGGTCATCTTGAAGAGATTATTAAGGATAACATTGGCTGAGGCATCGCGCTTGACTTCGATAACAAATCGAACACCTTCACGGTTTGACTCATCACGTACTGCTGTAATCCCCTCAATGCGTTTTTCCTGGACCAAACGAACAATATGCTCATGCACCTTTGTTTTGTTGACCATATATGGGAATTCTGTTACAACGATGCGCTCACGGCCAGTCTTAGTTTCTTCAATTTCAGTACGAGAACGAAGAACAATCGAACCTTTACCTGTTTCGTAAGCCTTATGGATACCTGACTTCCCCATGACGAGGGCACCAGTTGGAAAATCTGGCCCAGGCAAGATTTCCATCAAATCCTTAGTGGTCACTTCAGGATTGTCCATGACCAACTTCACAGCATCAATAGTTTCACCCAAATTATGAGGTGGAATATTGGTTGCCATCCCGACAGCAATACCAGTTGCTCCATTAACCAAAAGGTTTGGAAAACGCGCTGGCAAGACCAAGGGTTCGCGTTCATTGGCATCATAGTTATCAACGAAATCAACCGTATTTTTATTGATATCACGAAGCATCTCCAGAGCAATCTTGCTCATACGTGCCTCAGTGTAACGCTGGGCGGCAGCACCATCGCCATCCATGGAACCAAAGTTCCCATGGCCATCTACAAGCATGTAACGGTAGCTCCACCATTGAGCCATACGGACCATAGCTTCATAGATAGAGGAGTCCCCGTGTGGGTGATATTTACCCATAACATCCCCTGTAATACGAGCAGATTTTTTATGGGGCTTATCTGGAGTAACACCCAATTCATTCATTCCGTAGAGAATACGACGGTGAACAGGTTTCAAGCCATCTCGAACATCAGGAAGAGCCCGCGCAACGATAACACTCATGGCGTAGTCGATAAAGCTCGTCTTCATCTCCTTTGTCAGATTGACATTCACTAAATTTCTATCCTGCATTAATAAATGCCTCATTTCACAATTAGTAATTAAATATATTATACCACAATGTCTGCCATATTTCAGGTATCTAGAACCACTAAAACGTTTACATCAAGAACTGCAAAGCATATCCGTGACAAAGCATTTTAAAAGTGATAGAATTGAAATAACTGGGGAACACCCTGAATAAAATTAAGGAGATGTTTAGACAAATGACACTAACTAAACAACACAAAAAAGTTATCCTTGTTGGTGATGGTGCTGTAGGTTCATCTTACGCTTTCGCCCTTGTTACTCAAGGAATCGCACAAGAACTTGGTATTATTGAAATTCCTCAATTGTTTGAAAAAGCAGTTGGTGACGCTGAAGACCTTAGCCACGCGCTTGCATTTACTTCACCAAAGAAAATCTACGCTGCTAAGTATGAAGACTGTGCGGACGCTGATCTTGTTGTTATCACTGCTGGTGCTCCTCAAAAACCAGGTGAAACTCGCCTTGACCTTGTAGGTAAAAACCTTGCTATCAACAAATCAATCGTTGAGCAAGTTGTTGCTTCTGGTTTCGATGGTATCTTCCTTGTAGCAGCTAACCCAGTTGACGTCTTAACTTACTCAACTTGGAAATTCTCTGGATTCCCTAAAGAACGCGTTATCGGTTCAGGTACTTCACTTGACTCAGCTCGTTTCCGTCAAGCCCTTGCTGAAACAATCGGTGTTGACGCTCGTTCAGTCCATGCCTACATCATGGGTGAACACGGTGACTCAGAATTCGCTGTTTGGTCTCACGCTAACGTTGCTGGTGTTAAATTGGAACAATGGTTGCAAGCAAACCGTGATTTGAATGAAGCTGACCTTGTTGAACTTTTCATCTCAGTTCGTGACGCAGCTTACTCAATCATCAACAAAAAAGGTGCTACTTACTACGGTATCGCCGTTGCCCTAGCTCGTATCACTCGTGCAATCCTTGATGACGAAAATGCCGTGCTACCACTCTCTGTATTCCAAGAAGGTCAATATGGTGTTGAAAACGTCTTTATCGGTCAACCAGCTATCGTTGGGGCACACGGTATCGTTCGTCCAGTAAATATCCCATTGAACGACGCAGAAACTCAAAAAATGCAAGCATCTGCAAAAGAATTGCAAGCTATCATTGACGAAGCATGGAAAAATCCTGAATTCCAAGCAGCTTCAAAAAATTAATTTAAATAGCTTGATAGACTAGCCAAAAAGTCTTTAAAATCAAAAAAACGCATAATATCAGGTATAGAAATCCTTGATAATATGCGTTTTATTGTGGAAAGATTTATTTCCTTTTCTCCTGAAATTAAGTTTTTGAATAGCTTCATTTTTTAACCCCATTAAAACTAAATCAATTTTGAAGTTTGCGTTTAGAAAATACCATTATAGTAGCTTGAATTAAGATATAAACAAATCGATTAGGGAAGTCAAATTAATTTCTAGAAATATTTTATCAGTCACGTCATACTATTCCAACTTCAATTTACTATATTCTGGACATTATCTCATATTACATTTTAGTTATAGATACACTAGGACAACAATCCAATACATACTTTACAAAAAATCTCGAGTAAGCAGTACTTGACGTACTTGATACCGTCACATTAAATGGCTAGTAAAAAGTTATGCCCTCTAGACAAAAAAGAGCCCATCATACAGGCTAGAAAGCTTGATATGATAGGCTTTTTTATTTTAATTAACGTACTGTGCGGATACGCATTGTGTTTGTACGGACAGCTTCTCCAAGTGGCACACCAGCTACGATAACGATATCGTCACCAGATTGTACAAGGCCTGCTTCAACTGCTTTACGTTCGGCAATTTCGAACATATCGTCAGTTGATGATGGAGCATCTGTCAACATTGGGATAACACCCCAGTTCAACATCAATCCACGTTCTGTCAATTCGTCAAATGTCAACGCCAAGATGTCAGCATTTGGACGGTATTTAGAGATCAAACGTGCAGTGTGACCTGTCTTAGTAAGAGTTACAACCAATTTAATGTCCATTGAGTTAGTAGCATCTTTAACAGCTGAAGCCATTACTTCTGTCTTAGAGTTACGTTCAAATGAATCTGAGTTCAAACGGCCGTATTCATTAAGAAGAGTTTGAGCGTTCTTGTCGATTGTAGCCATTGTAGTTACTGACTCAAGTGGGTATTTACCATTTGCAGACTCACCTGAAAGCATTGTAGCGTCAGTACCGTCGATAACAGCATTAAATACGTCTGATACTTCTGAACGTGTAGCACGTGGTTTTTCAGTCATTGTTTCAAGCATGTTTGTTGCAGTGATAACAACTTTACCTGCAGCATTAACTTTAGTGATGATCATTTTTTGGTAAACTGGAACCATTTCGAATGGTACTTCGATACCCATGTCACCACGAGCGATCATGATACCATCAGCAGCTTCGATGATTTCATCCAAGTTGTCGATACCTTGTTGGTTTTCGATTTTAGCGAACAATTGAACGTGTCCGTTTCCAGTTTCTTCACAGATTGCACGAACTTCGTTGACGTCTTTTGCAGTACGTACGAATGAAATCGCGATGAAGTTGATACCTTGTTCAAGACCAAAGCGGATATCATCGTTATCACGTTCAGCAAGAGCTGGGAAAGGAATTTTAGTGTTAGGGATATTAACACCTTTTTGTTTAGCGATTACGCCATCGTTTTCAACTTCAACTTCAAATTCACGAGTCGCATCATCTTTAGCAACTACACGAAGACCAAGTTTACCATCGTCAATTAATACTTGACGTCCAACTTCAACATCGTCATAGATATCAAGTGAACCAGCGACGTTCAATGCAATTACTTCACGAGTTGATTGAATTCCTTGTTTAGTTGCAACACGAATTTTTTCACCAGTTGTGTAAGAGTATTCTTTTGCATCTCCTTCGAACAATTCTGTACGGATTTCTGGTCCTTTAGTATCAAGAAGGAAACCAACTTTTTTACCTGCAAGTTTTTCAGCAAGTTTAACAGTTGCCATACGGTCACCTTGTTCTTGGTGGTCACCGTGTGAGAAGTTGAAACGGAATGTATTAGCACCAGCTTCAATCAATTTAGCAATGTTTTTAGCTGAAGCTTCAACATCCAGTTTTCCACTCCAATATCCATCTTCACCATATTTTTTACCACCACGGATTTCAACCGCAGGACCCAAAGTTGCAACGATTTTTACACGTTTGTTCATGATTTTGTGACTCCTTTATATAAATGACCTTTTTGGTCTTATTAACTAATTTTTTAATTATGACAAGTTCTTATTCAAGTCAGATAGCTCAAGATCAGCTTTATGTGGATTGTTAACCACAATCTTACCATCTGCAGTCAAGCTAAACAATGCTCCTTCTTCTGCAGTACCAAGAATTGGATTTTCAACCATTTTCTCATTACGGATACCAACCGCAACACCACCGATACCTTCTTTAAGAAGTTTAACGGCATGGGCACCCATACGTGATGCCAATACACGGTCACGAGCTGTTGGAGAACCACCACGTTGGATATGTCCAAGTTCTGTCACACGAAGGTCGCTTGTATCGCCAGCTTCTTTAAGTTTTTGGCCAAATTCAGCTGCTGACATAACACCTTCTGCCAAGACGATGATATTGTGTTTTTTACCACATTCATAGCCAGCTTTGATGCTTGCTACGATATCTTCCATCTTGAAACCTTCTTCAGGAATGATGATTTCATCAGCACCAGTAGCAATACCTGCCCAAAGAGCGATATCACCAGCGTTACGTCCCATAACTTCGATAACAAAAGTACGACGGTGACTTGATGATGTATCACGAATCTTATCGATAGCGTCCATAGCAGTCGTAACTGCTGTGTCAAAACCGATTGTGAAGTCAGTACCAACGATATCGTTATCGATTGTACCTGGAAGACCGATAGCAGGGAAGCCATGTTCAGTCAAACGCATAGCACCGTGGTAAGATCCGTCACCACCGATAACAACTACACCTTCAATCCCGTGTTTTTTCAATTGCTCAATTCCTTTAAGTTGCCCTTCAAGGTGAGCGAACTCTGGGTAACGAGCAGAGTGAAGGAAAGTACCACCACGAGAAATGATGTCTCCTACTGAAGCCGCATCTAGGGGATGAATTTCACCAGCAACCATACCAGCATATCCATCATAGATACCAAATACTTCCATTCCTTCTGAAATTGCTTGACGAACAACTGCACGGATAGCAGCATTCATACCAGGGGCGTCTCCACCACTAGTTAAAACAGCAATACGTTTCATTTGGTTTATGCTCCTTTTTCTTTTAACATTCTTACTGATTATATCACATTTAATTGGAAAATTCTTCTATTTTCCGTAATTTTAGCGATAAATCGTTTTCATAGCAATTTTATCCAATTTTGCTTCTAATTCATCAGATTTAGCTACAAAATGATGGGGAGAAACGATTGTTTTCTGTTCCTCTTCATACCTGATGATGACTGGGATTGGACCTTTATACTGGTCTAAAATTCTCGAAATTTCTTGATCCGATTCATGATTTTTTACCTGTATCCAAAAGCGTTCAGCAACTGCTTCTCTTATTTCTTGTGCAATCATTTGCAGACGGCCATCACGTGACTGGACTTTCCCTTTGATATAGTAGAAGGCTCCCTCTTTTATTTCCTGCCCAACCTGTCGATATAAGTCTGAAAAGAGAGTGACATCCAATTTTTTCTTACTGTCATCTACCTGTAAGAAAGCCATGTTTTCGCCCTTTTTGGTACGAATTACTTTTATTTTCTGAACTTCAACCAAAATAATAGCGTAGCTATTTTCTGACAAATTACTAATAGGAGTAATCGGGTAAATAGCTTTACTTGCAATAGTTTGTAGGGGATGTTTGCTGACACCTATCCCTAAAAGTTCTTGTTCCATATAGAATTTTTCTTGATCTGTCCAATCTTCCGATTCCTGCCAACTATAAATAGTATCTCCAAATAAACTTCCTAACTCTTTTACAAATTCAAATAGATTAGCTAAGTTATTGAATACTTTTTGACGATTTTTTTCAAATAAATCGAAAAGGCCAACTTTTACCAAAGGTTCTAGCAGAGGAAGTTTCAGATAATTCTCAGGTAATTTAGCTATAAAATCTTCAATGTTAGAATAAGGTCTATTTTCAATAATCCAAAGCGCCAAATCTTTGCTGACTCCCTTAATTGATTTCAAACCTAGATAGATAGACTTATTGGCAATTTTATCGTGATAGGGAATGGTGTTAATTGACAGAGGAGCTACTTCAAATCCTGCTTCTAGGGCATCCATTAAGTAATCACTGTTGGAAGAATTCAACATGACCTGATAAAAGATGGCTGGATAATGCGTTTTGAAATAGGCCAACTGGAAGGCCAAGGCTGAGTATGCATAGGCGTGTGACCTGTTAAAACCATAACCTGCAAACTTCTCCATGACATCAAAGACCTGCTCTGCCTTTTCCGCAGTATGACCAGCTTCTAAGGAGCCTTGAATAAAGGAAGCCCTCATCTCATGCATGGCAGAAGCATCCTTTTTCCCCATAGCCCGACGCAAAATATCGGCCTTTCCGAGACTAAATCCAGCAAATCGCTGAGCAACCTGCATAACCTGCTCCTGATAGAGCATAATACCATAAGTTGGAGCCAAAATATCCTCCAGAGCTGGATCTAGAACAGTCACTTCTTCCTGCCCATGCTTTCTTGCCACAAAATTATTGATATAATCGCTAGCACCTGGTCTATTTAGAGAAGTAGTCGCTACGACATCTTCAAAACAGACTGGTTGAACACGCTTAAGCAGACGAATAGCACCAGGTTGCTCAAATTGAAAGATACCTTTTGTATTGCCAGAGGCAAATAAAGCTAACGTTTCTTTGTCTTCCAAATCAATCTCGTCGATAGCTATCTTAACACCTTCTGTTTCAGCAAGCAACTCTTGCATCTTCTGGACAAAGGTCAAATTTCGCAGTCCCAGAAAGTCCATCTTCAAAAGCCCACTTGCTTCAACTCCATGAGCATCATACTGAGTCAATGGAATTTCGTCACCATGCTTTAGAGGGATGTAGTTGGTCAAGTCTTGGTCACTGATCACAACACCAGCCGCATGGACAGAGGTTTGTCTGGGATAGCCCTCTATCTTGCAAGCAATCTCAAAGGCTTTTTGGTATTCTAACTTACTATTGATTTGCTGACGAAACTGTAGATTGCCCTCATAGGCTGACTTTAGATTATCACGAAAACTGATTTTCTTGGTAATTGCGGACAATTCATACTCTGGCACACCAAAACGCTTCAAAACATCACGTAAAGCTTGCTTGGCCCCAAAGGTAGAAAAAGTAACGATTTGAGCCGCATGCTTACTACCATATTTATTACCAACATACCTGATAAAATCTGGACGATAAATATCTGGAATATCAATATCAATATCAGGCATGGTATAGCGTTCACGATTGAGGAAACGTTCAAAAATCAGATTTTTCTGAACTGGATCAATCCCTGTAATGTCTAAAGCATAGGAAACCAAGCTACCAACTGCGGAACCCCGTCCCATTCCCATATAGTAGCCATTCGAACGTCCAAAACGCAATAAATCCCAGACAACCAAGAAATAATCATCAAAGCCCATATCATGAATAACAGTCAATTCTTGGTCTAGACGGTCTTGATATTCTTTACTAGTCAACCCCTTCTGCGCAAGTCCCAAGTCAGCACGTTCTCTCAACTCTTCTACTGCTGGTCTAGCTGGATTAAAACGAGGCAGTTTCAGACTAGTATCCAAGTCATAAGAAATGCTTGAAATCAGCTTTTCTAAATTGTCTAAGGCTTGCGGAAAACGTTCTTGGAATAATTTCTCTAAAGAACTTGCCGATATAAAGACATCTTGTCGTGAGCGCAAGGGAACTTCTCTAAGCGGTAGATTTTCTTTAATCGCTGTTAATACTTGTAGAACTTCTCTATCCCTGCTTTCAAAAGCATTGACCCGATAAAGGGGCAAGATTGGATGATGAAATTCGCTTGTCAATGTTTCTGGATAAATCCCAATATAATAATCATATTCTAGATTTAGCGACTCAATCTCTTCAAAATAAGGCACAATGACCGCAATATCCTCCAGATACTGGGACAGGACTGACCATGTTTTCTCCCCCTGCATCTTGGCTGTTGAAAGCTTCATCAACTGCTGATAACCCACACTAGATAGGGCTAAAAAACGCAGATTCACTTCCTGCTCATCCACTAAAAGAGTCATTTCAAGCCCTAATAGAGGATGAATGCCGTATTTTTTTGTAACCTCTAGAAAGTCGAAAGCCCCATAAAGGTTATCAATATCCATCATAGCCAGATGAGTGTAGCCATAGTCTTTAGCTGCTCTCACATACTTGTCTATCGAAATAACGCTCTCCATAAAACTATAAACTGTTTTTGTATCTAGTTGTGCGATCAATTTACACTTCTCCTCTATCCTTCTCACTTTATTATACCATTTTTCAAAAAGAGAAAGACAAAAGCATCGAATCCTGTCTATATTTTATCCTTAAAGCAAAATTTTTTGAACGAAAAAAGTAAAGATACATTTAAAGAATCAAATACTCCGGTAATTTTTTTACTTTTTTATCCCAAAAAGTGAATATATCTTTTAAAAGAGAAAGATACGTTCAATTAACTTGTTCACTATAATAACTTATTTCAGCTATAGAATAGTACCTGTTTTTCCATATAAATTGTATTCATTATTCTTTAATTAATTTCTTTCTCATTTAATGATTCCCTTTATCCTATTTTTTTGATATAATAACCTTAATTATTTTTTATTTTATAAGGAGGTTATATGCGCTTTAATCAATTCAGCTATCTATCACTTCCAAGAAATACTATTTTATATGAATTTAAAAAGTATGGATTTGATTTTCCATCTGAGATGGCAGATAAAAAGATGTTAGAGACTTTTCTAAGTCGTGTCTTTTTTACTTATCAAGACATCAATTATCCACTCTCCATCTTAGCAGTTGATAAAGAAACAGATTTTCTGACATTTTGTCAGTCAGACAGAAAGTTGACTGCAGATATTTTCTACACTGTAGCCTTTCAACTCCTAGGTTTTTCTTATTTGGTTGACTTCGAAGACAGTGAAGTTTTCCGTAAAGAAACTGGTTTTCCCATCGTATATGGTGACTTGATTGAAAATCTCTATCAGTTGCTCAATACTCGAACAAAAAAAGGAAATCTCCTGATTGATCAACTGGTAAGTGACGGTCTTATCCCTGAAGATAATACCTACCACTACTTTAACGGCAAGAGTTTGGCTACCTTTTCCAGCCATGATGTCATTCGAGAGGTGGTCTACGTTGAGTCTCGTGTCGATACTGACCAAAAGGATCTACCTGACTTAGTCAAGGTCAGCATTATTCGTCCTCGTTTTGATGGACAAATCCCTGCTATCATGACAGCCAGTCCCTATCATCAGGGAACAAATGACAAAGCCAGCGACAAGGCTCTCTACAAGATGGAGGGTGAGCTTGAAGTAAAACCTGCTCACAAGATCGAACTAGAGAAACCTCAACTAAATCTCATCCAACCTCAAGGTCAAGCTGAGCTAGTGTCAGAAGCTGAGGAAAAACTAACTCACATCAACGCTAGCTATAGTCTCAACGACTACTTCCTTCCACGAGGCTTTGCTAATCTCTATGTCTCAGGTGTTGGTACCAAAGACTCTACTGGTTTCATGACTAACGGAGACTACCAGCAAATTGAGGCTTATAAAAATGTTATCGATTGGCTCAATGGTCGTTGCCGTGCCTTTACTGACCACACACGTCAGCGTCAAGTCAAGGCTGACTGGTCAAACGGAAAAGTAGCTACAACAGGACTTTCCTATCTAGGTACCATGTCAAACGGCCTTGCCACTACTGGTGTAGATGGCTTAGAAGTTATCATTGCCGAGGCTGGCATTTCTTCATGGTACAACTACTACCGTGAAAATGGTTTAGTGACTAGCCCAGGTGGCTATCCAGGCGAGGACTTTGACTCCCTTGCTGAGTTAACCTACTCTCGTAATCTCTTGGCTGGCGACTTTATTCGTGGTAATGAAGCTCATCAAGCTGATTTGGAAAAGGTAAAAGAACAACTGGATCGCAAGACTGGCGACTACAATCAGTTTTGGCATGACCGCAATTATCTGCTCAATGCTGATAAAGTGAAGGCAGAGGTTGTCTTTACTCATGGTTCTCAGGATTGGAATGTCAAACCACTTCATGTTTACCAGATGTTTCACGCCCTTCCTGATCATATAAACAAGCACCTCTTTTTCCATAATGGTGCCCATGTTTATATGAACAACTGGCAGTCCATTGACTTCCGTGAATCTATGAATGCCTTATTGGCTAAGAAATTATTGGGGCAGGAAACAGATTACCAACTCCCTACTGTTATCTGGCAGGACAATACTGCTCCTCAGACTTGGTTATCTCTTAATCAGTTCGGTGAGCAAGAAAACTTTGAAATCTTCTCGCTTGGTCAAGAAGAACAGGTCATTCAAAACCAGTATTCAGATAAGGATTTTGAGAGTTATGGTAAGACATACCAGACCTTCAATACGGAACTCTATCAAGGGAAAGCCAATCAAATTACTATTGACCTTCCTGTGACTAAGGATCTTCACTTGAACGGTCGCGCTCAACTCAATCTTCGTATCAAATCTAGTACAAACAAGGGACTCTTATCAGCCCAACTGCTAGAATTTGGTCAAAAGAAATACCTACAGCCTTATCCAGCTATTTTAAGTGCTAGAACCATTGACAACGGTCGCTATCACATGCTGGAAAACCTCTGTGAATTGCCATTTAGTGCAACTACACAACGAGTCATTACAAAAGGCTACCTTAATTTACAAAATAGAAATGATTTACTGTTAGTAGAGGATATCAAGGCAGGTGAATGGATGGATATCCAGTTTGAACTGCAGCCAACTATTTACAAGCTAAAAGAAGGTGACACTCTCCGTTTAGTCCTCTATACTACTGACTTTGAAATCACCATACGTGACAACACCGCTTACCACCTGACTGTTGATCTTGAACAGTCAAGTCTTGCCCTACCTTGTCAAAAGGTATAATATCAGACTTCAATATGGAATGATTTTAAGGACAAGGTCAATCCAAGACCCACTGACCTTCCTATCATCAGAGACACCCACTTGAACAGTCGAAAAAAACTACAACTTGGTATCAAATCCAGTCCAAATAAAGGCTATTAGAAGCCCTACTACTGGAGCTTGAACAAAAGATACCGCCCCATAACCAACATGTGTAACCCTCTATCATACACGCTACCATACCACATGTTGAACAAGCTCTGTGAATTGCCGTTTAGCGTAAATTCACAACAAGCCGTGACAAAATGCTACCAAAATTGAATGATTTACTGTTAGTAGAGAACAACCATCAGATGAAGGGATAGACAGTCAATTCATCTGTACCCAACTAGTGACAAGTTAAAGGAAGGAGATTCTCTCCCTATCGTTCTAAATTACTACTGACTTTGAAATCATCATACGTGACAATACCGCTTACCACTCGACTGACGATTTCGATCAGTCCACGCTTTCTGTACTTTGTACAAGGAGTAAATTTTATGAATAAATCTGAACACCGCCACCAACTCATACGAGCTCTTGTAACCAAAAACAAGATTCATACTCAAGCTGAGTTACAAGCTCTTCTTGCCGATAACGACATTCAAGTTACTCAGGCAACTCTTTCCCGTGATATCAAAACAATGAATCTTTCAAAAATACGTGAAGAAGATAATTCTTACTACGTGCTCAATACTGGTTCAATTTCAAAATGGGAAAAACGCCTAGAAACTTATATGGAAGATGCTCTTGTACTGATGCGTCCTATTCAACATCAAGTACTTTTGAAAACTCTTCCTGGTCTGGCTCAATCATTCGGTTCTATTATTGATGCCTTGAACTTCCCTGACGCTATCGCTACCCTCTGTGGTGACGATGTCTGTCTTGTCATCTGTGAAGATGCAGATGCTGCACAACATTGCTTTGAAGAATTGCAAAAATTTACACCACCATTCTTCTTTGGTGAATAACAAAATTCCGTGTCTGATGAGGCACGGAATTTTTTATCTTCTTTACTGAGATGGATTTTCATTTTTGGTTCGTGCCAATCTCAGGGCACGATTTGGATTGAGACGATTAAATAGTTCTTCCAATTTCTTTTCATTCCAAACATCTGCAGCGGAAACAAAGTTGCCATCCGCATCTCGGAAAGATATCGGTTTATCTCCCATACCAGTCTCCTAGTCTACAAATTCAAACTCAAATTTACCAATGCGAATCAAGTCACCATCCTTAGCACCACGCGCACGAAGGGCTTCATCAACCCCCATACCACGTAGCTGGCGGGCAAATTTCATGACAGATTCGTCACGATCAAAGTTGGTCATGTTAAAGAGTTTCATGAGTTTTTCACCAGAAAGTAGCCATGTAGCATCGTCATCACGACTAATTTCAAAGGCTTTTTCTTCCTCGTCAAATCCATAATAAGCTTCTTCTTCCATATCTGACTCATCATAGAGCAAGAATTCTGGTGTCTTATCTAACAATTCAGCTGTAGCATCCAAAAGTGTAGCCAGACCTTGCTTGGTCAATCCAGAAATTGGGAAGATAGCTGGTAACTCTTCAAATTCATCGTAGTTTTCAGCTAATTTTTTCTTAAATTCTTCAAGATTTTCCTGACTCTCAGGCATATCCATTTTGTTAGCTACAATAATCTGTGGACGCTCCATCAGACGAAGATTGTATGACTCCAACTCTTTATTGATGGCAAGATAATCCTCATAAGGGTCACGACCTTCGCTAGCTGACATATCAATGATATGGAGGATGACACGTGTACGCTCGATGTGACGGAGGAACTGGGTTCCCAGACCAACACCTTGACTAGCCCCTTCAATCAAACCTGGTAAATCAGCTACTGCAAAGGATTCACCCGATTGGGTACGAACCATTCCTAGATTTGGAACAATTGTCGTAAAGTGGTAGGCACCAATTTTAGGTTTAGCTGAGGTAATAACACTTAAAAGTGTTGATTTCCCTACAGATGGGAAACCTACTAAACCAACATCTGCCAAGATTTTTAGTTCCAATTGTAACTCACGTTCCTGTCCTGGTTCCCCATTTTCAGAGATTTCAGGTGCAGGATTTTTTGGTGTCGCAAAGCGGATATTTCCACGTCCACCGCGACCACCGTGGGCAACGATAAATTCTTGCCCATGTTCAATCAAATCTGTCAAAACCTTGCCAGTCTCTGCATCACGAACGGTCGTACCTTGTGGCACTCGAACTCTAAGGTCATCAGCACCACGACCATGCATTCCTTTGGTCATTCCTTTTTCACCAGAATCAGCCTTGAAATGACGATTGTAGCGGAAATCCATCAAGGTACGTAGTCCTTCGTCTACAACGAAGACTACATTACCTCCACGACCACCGTCACCACCCCAGGGACCGCCATTAGGGACATATTTTTCACGGCGAAAGGCAACCATGCCATCGCCACCATTACCAGCCTTAACCTTGATCTTGGCTGTATCTAAAAACATACTCATTATTTCTTCTCACTTTAAAAAAGGGCTGGGAAAACCCAGTCACTAAATTTTCTTGAATCTATTTTATAGATTACTGAGGGCACCAATCGCAGTTGCAAAAATTCCCAATAAACTTGCTACTAGCATGATAATCACGATAAACAAGGTTATTTTCTCAAACAAGGTTTTTTTACGATTTCCATTATCTCCAAATGCCATTTTTCTCTCCTTCGTTACATTCTATTTTCTATTATCTTAGCATGAATTGAGCTAGTTTTCAATAGTCACTTGCTACTGGCGCAATAATCCATAAAATGATATAGGCTATAATTCCAGCTCCGTAACCAAAAGCAAGAACACCCCATATTACACGAACAATAGTAGGATCCATATCAAAATAATGGGCTACTCCAGCACAAACACCTGCAATCTTTTTGTCACGACCACTTCTCATTAATTGTTTTTTCATAGCTGTTCCTCTTTCTATTCTTCACTGTCTTTCCAATAATCTCTGATGCTGATTAACTGTGTTTTTGATGCCTTTAGCATCCGTCTAGAGCCTCTTACAGGCACAGCAACCACCTGTTGTGGTAGATACAAAACTGTCTTAAAGATACGCTGACTGACCGTATCATCTTTGGCTAAATCTTTCTCGAAATTATTTGAAATAATGGCATCCAAATAAAATTCATGCACCCGTTTTCCAAAGTTCTCAGCTGAAATCTCATATAATTTCTCTGATAAGCTATGTTCATTCATATCTGGTGTTGCAATTAGAGCCTCTAAAATGGCTCCAGCCAAATCATGCTCGCCGTAATACAAGGTACCAAACATCTTGTCATTGATGAGATTGTCCAGATAAGGATTTCCGTGAGCAATGACAGGCGTTCCACTAGCTAAGCTTTCCAAGTAGGTCAAACCCTGCGTTTCACTTGTCGATGCAGAGATGAAGAAATCTGCCGCCTTATAGTAAAGAGCCGTCTCACTAGGAGCAATCATACCTGTAAAGATAACGGAGTCTTGAATCTCTAGTTTCTGGGCTTGCTCTTTAAGGTCATCCAGATAAGGCCCATCCCCAGCAACTACCAGTTTCACCTTGTCTTCCTCTCTCAGAACTTCTGCAAAGGCTGCTAATACTGCTTGAATATTTTTTTCATAGGAAATTCTGGAAAGACTAAGCAAGATCTTTTCATCAGCTTGAATTCCTAATTTACTACGCAGTTCTTTCAAATTTTCTTTCTTGATTTCTGGACGCTCAAACTTGGCTAATTCAATTCCAGTTGGAATGACCCGCTTTTCAACCTTGACTTTATAATCAGATAGCAAGTCACGAACAATCTCACTCGGGCAAACAACCCCATCCACATCGTGCAGGAAACCTCTGACCAGATACTTGACCATACTAGGACGAATCAACATCCCCTTGGCAATATAATGCACATAGTCTTCGTACTGGGTATGATAGGTATGGATAACGGGAATTTTCAGTTCATGCGCAATCCAAATCCCCAACAAGCCTAGAGAAAATTCTGTCTGAGTATGGATAATATCTAGCTGATACTGCTTGGCAATTTCAAGCGCCTTGCTAAAGCCTCGATAGGCAAAGCGACGATCTTTGAAAGCAAAGAAAGGCACACTTGGAATGCGGATAATTTGCCAATCTTCGTAGCGATTAACATCCTTATCTGTCGTCGTAAAGATAAAAACAGCATGTCCCTGCTTTTCAAGTTCTGTTTTCAAGGTTCGAATACTGGTCGCAACACCAGAAACCTGAGGAAAATAGGTATCTGTAAATAAACCAATTCGCATAGATTACCTCACTTTTTATTTTCTCCCTAAAGCGGCTTGTTTCTCATAAAAGTCCAACCAGATTTGTAACAGATGCTCTTCAGAATACTCTCTGGAAATATTCTTAGCTTTTTCTTTGAGATCTTTTAAGGCAACAGGATTTGCTTGATATTCTAAAATAGCCTCTTTCATCTCTTCTCTATCTGCTGTTGCCCGATAATTTCCCTCCAAAATCACCTTATAGAGATCCAAATCACGCAACATAATAGGAGCCTCACAACTAGCAGCCTCTAAAATCGTCATAGGAAAAAGTTCATTGTAACTTGGCAACAAGAAAAGGTCCGCTAGGGCATACAATTCACGCATTCGCTCTGGCGACACGATACCTGGAAACATCAAATTTTCAGGTGGATTATCCATCATTTTCTTGTAGCGTTCATAACCATCTGTCATACCACCAAAAGAGAAACCACCCGCCCAGATAAAGGTAATCTGAGGCAATTCCTCAGCTAGACGGATAAAATCATCAATCCCTTTGCGTTTCTGGACTTGACCAGCACCTACTACGATAAACTGATTGTCACTAACACCAAGTTCTGCTCTCACTCTCTCTACCTCTTCTTGTGGAAGGGGATGCCATTTTTCCTTATTGACAAAATTAGGAATATAGGTTACTTTTTCACGTGGAATACCAGCTGCCACCAAATCCTCAATAAACATAGGATTAACCACAACCAAATGCTCCATCCGGTTGTAAAAAGAAAATACATAGCGTTTAACAATTCCCTTTAAGAAAAATGGAATTTTCAAACTACCCTCAAGTGTATCAGGCAAGAAATGTACATAGCCAATTTTCCTCCCTGAGCGCTTCTTTTGGAATGTTGATAAAT
Organism: uncultured Streptococcus sp.; assembly: GCF_963516575.1. Taxonomy (GTDB): domain Bacteria; phylum Bacillota; class Bacilli; order Lactobacillales; family Streptococcaceae; genus Streptococcus. Next base: position 18,781 of record NZ_CAUQCP010000001.1, on the reverse strand, counting down.
AATAGGGGAAATCAATTGTATGAAAGTGAGTCACATCTGCCTCTATTGGAAGATTTTCTGTAACAATCAATTGGTCCTTGGCATCACGGTGAAGAAGACGAACTAATTCACGGTAAGCGCCCGAAACTCCTTGCCCTGCTACTTTCTCACTTGAACTCAACATATTGATGCGTAATTTCTTTTTTTCCATAACTACTATTATATCATTTTCTTTGAATAAAATCAGCAAAAGAAAGGAGAGACTAGAGGAAAAGAAGGGGAAATTTCCTCGCTTTTCCAACAATCTCTCACATGCTTTTATATGTTTACTTAATGCCTAGGGCAATGCGTGCATAGCGACTCATTTTTTCAACTGTCCAGGCTGGATACCAGACTAATTTGACCTCAGTATCAGTCACTTCTGGCACCTCTGTCATAGCATCATAAATCTGGTCTGTCAAAAGATCAGCTAGGGGACAACCCATGGTTGTCAAAGTCATATCAATCTCAGTTTGCCCTGTTTCGCCGTCAAAACGAATCTCATAAATCAAACCAAGATTGACAATATCGATTCCCAACTCAGGGTCGATAACTTCTTCCAAGGCTGATAAAATTCGTGTTTTGATGTTTTCAATTTGTTCTTCTGTATAAGCCATAATTTTTCTCACTCCTAGTCTTCAATAAAATCACGAAGCGGTTTGCTGCGACTTGGTTGACGTAGTTTTCTCAAAGCCTTAGCTTCAATCTGACGGATACGCTCGCGAGTCACGTTAAAGACTTTACCTACATCTTCAAGGGTACGCATTTTACCATCATCTAGTCCGAAACGGAGACGCAGAACATTTTCTTCACGGTCTGTAAGAGTATCTAAGACCTCATCCAACTGCTCACGCAAGACGATACGAGTCGTATAGTCCACTGGATTTTCAATCACTTCATCTTCAATAAAGTCTCCAAGATGGCTATCATCTTCTTCACCGATTGGTGTTTCAAGAGATACTGGTTCTTGGGCAATCTTCAAGATTTCACGAACCTTATCAGGAGTCATATCCATACGTTCAGCTATTTGTTCTGGTGTTGGATCTTGACCTAATTCTTGAAGGAGATTACGCTGTTCACGAACCAATTTATTGATGGTTTCAACCATGTGGACTGGGATACGGATAGTACGAGCTTGATCCGCAATAGCACGAGTGATAGCCTGACGAATCCACCAAGTTGCATAAGTTGAGAACTTGAACCCTTTAGAATAGTCAAACTTATCAACCGCCTTCATCAAGCCCATATTTCCTTCTTGAATCAAGTCAAGAAACTGCATACCACGACCAACATAGCGTTTGGCAATGGAAACAACCAAACGAAGGTTGGCTTCCGCAAGGCGTTGTTTAGCTTCGATGTCACCCGCTTCAACAGCCAGTGCCAACTCTTTTTCTTCTTCATTGGTCAAGAGAGGAACGACTCCAATCTCTTTCAAGTACATACGGACAGGGTCGTTGACCTTAGCCGAAGTTGACCCAATCAAGTCCTCATCACTGAGTTCTGGCTCTTCTTCAGCACTAAGAACACGTGCACTTGGATTTCCTTCGTTATCTGTGATAGAAATCCCCGCATCCTGAATCCGTTGCAAGAGATCTTCAATCCCATCAGCGTCCAAGGTAAAAGGAATAACCAGACTAGCATTGATTTCATCATCTGTTGCTGTCCCTTTTTGCTTATGATTACGGATAAATTCTGCTACTTGTACGTCAAATGTTGTTACTTCTTTTTGTTTTGTTGCCATTATTACTCCATTCTTCTCTTTTGGGAAATTAAACGTTCTAATTCTTCTAAGGCTGTGTCTGTATCTCCTACATGGCTAGCTTCCTGCACCTTCTTTTTGATTCTCATATTGTCCTGATTCAAGAGAGCCTTGTTTCGAGTCCTTTCTACTTCACTAAGTTCCTGCGGCGACATCTCAGCAGGTAAATCCTGAGCTAAAACCTGATACCAAGCCCTTTCAACTTCCTCTGTCTGTTCTGCTAAAACTTCTGGAGGAAGATTTTCATACTGGCCAAGCAAGTCATATAAGACCTGAAATTCAGGAATGTCAAATGCAAAGTCTTCTCGCAAACGGTAATCGTTCAAAACAAGAGGGGATTCTATCATCCGATAGAGTAAATGGGCTTCTGCCCTCATAATAGCCGATAACTGCTTGGTGACAGGCATAGTGATTTGCGTCGGTCTGGAAATTCCTTCCATGCGATTCTGCCTTTGCGCCTGACGACTCTCATTAACAATCTGCTCAATCTGGGCATAATCAAAGGATGCCAGACTGTCAGCTAAAATATGAATATAGCTGTTTTGAGCAGTGAGGGACTTTTCTTGGACAATCAAGGGAGCTATTTTTTCGATAAACTCAATCTGAGCCTGCAGATTTTCACTGTTTTCAGGTTTGTACTGGTGAATGTAAAACTCAATCGGACTAATACGAGTTTTCGTTAATAGATAGGCCAAATCTTCTGGACCATTTTTTTGTAGATACTCATCAGGATCCAAGTTATCAGGCATGCTAACGATTTGCACAGGCATATCGCCAATTTCATCCAAGGCTTTCAATGTTGCAGCTTGCCCAGCCTTATCGCCATCGTATACCAGAACCAACTTCTTGGTTAACCTTTTCAGATGCTCAACATGCTCCCGACTCAAGGCTGTTCCCATAGATGCGACAGCATTTTCGATTCCAGCCCGATAGGCTGCAATAACATCCATGAACCCTTCCATCAGGTAAATCTCACTGGCTTTTCCAGAAGATTTTTTTGCCCTATCCATATGATATAATTCGTAACTTTTGTTAAAAATTGCAGTCGATCGGCTATTTTTATACTTAGAAGTTTGTGAATCCGTTTTCTGCCAGATACGACCTGAAAAGGCAATGACCTTTCCCTGGTCATTTGTCAAGGGAAACATGATGCGATTGTGAAAGGTGTCTACAAATTGATTGGCATCTGAAAGGTAAAACAGTCCTGAATCCAGTAAATCCTCTTCACGATACTGATCAGACAGACGTTGATAGAGATAGTTTCGTTCTGGAGGTGCTAAACCAATCCGAAAATGTTTGAGCACTTCATCTGTCAAACCACGCTGATAAAGGTAGTTTCTCGCCTCTTCTCCCATCGTAGTTGTCATGAGAATAGCATGATAAAATTTGGCTGCATCTTCGTGCATATCATAAAGAGCTTGGTGAGGCGAAACAGGCTCCTGTTCACTATAAAGCGGTTTTTCTACCTCTATCCCAACACGCTGACCTAAGATTTGGACAGCCTCCATAAAGGGAACACCTTGGTACTCCTCTATGAACTTAAAGACATCACCTGAGCGACCACAACCAAAACAGTGGTAAAACTGCTTGTCCTCTACAACGTTGAAAGAAGGAGTCTTTTCACCATGAAAAGGACAGAGCCCTAAATAGTTCCGTCCAGCCTTCTGTAAAGAAATCACATCTCCTATGACTTCCACAATGTTGGCATTGTTTTTGATTTCTTCAATGACTTGTTTGTCAACCATACACAATACCTCCATGTTATCATAGCTTACTTTATATAGTATACTTCATTTCAGAAAAAAAGTAAACCATTTCATACGCTTTCCGTAATTCTCTTTGCCTCATTTTTTTAGATTTCAAGAGAAGATAAAAAACTCAGAAACACTTCCATGCCTCTAAGTTTTGCTTCACAATTTTTGATAAAATAAGGTTCTCTTCTATTCAAATAATTGATAGTAGTCTGAGATCTTCATCTTTGCTTTTTCTTCTTGGTTCAAATCTTGGATAATCCGTCCTTCTTTCATAACAATCAAGCGATTACCGTATTTGAGAGCATCTTCCATATGATGAGTAATCATAAGAGCTGTCAGCTGATCTTTCTTGACAAATTCATCTGTCAATTCCATCAAGGCCACACTAGTCTTTGGATCAAGGGCAGCAGTATGCTCATCTAACAGTAGTAATTCAGGTCGCTTCAAGGTTGCCATCAAGAGACTCAAGGCTTGTCTTTGCCCACCTGATAAGAACTCGATCGGTGTATTCAAGTGTTTCTCAAGACCATTTCCTACTTTTTCAATGGTCGTCTGAAACTCATCCTTATAGCTAGTCAATCGTCGTGGTAACAATCCACGCTTTTCACCACGAAACTTGGCAATCAGGAGATTTTCAGCGACTGTCATACGGGGAGCTGTTCCCATCTTTGGATCTTGGAAAACACGAGACAAGTACTTGGCACGCTTCTCTGGTGAAAACTTGGTAACATCTTCACCCAAGATACGAATAGTTCCACTGGTTAGTGATAAGGTTCCTGCAATAGTGTTAAAGAGGGTTGATTTCCCAGCACCATTTCCACCTAAAATCGTGATAAAGTCCTGTTCAAAAATTTCTAAGGAAACATCATTTAAAATAATCTTTTCTTCATCAAAGCCATTTTTAACAACTTTGGTTGCATTTTTTAATTCTACAATTGCTGTCATTTGCTTAACTTGGTTCCTTTCAAGATTGTTTTCTTAAATGTTGGAATCATGAGACAGACTGCCAAAATCAAGGCACTGTATAAACGAAGGTAACTTGTATTAAAGCCAAGAGCGATAACTGCCCAGACTAAGAATTGATAGGCGATAGAACCCACAACGATGGCAACCAGACGCTCTGCCAAGCTCAAACTCTTAAAGATAACTTCCCCAATAATCAAACTTGCAAGACCTACAACGATGACACCAATTCCTCGAGATACATCAGCATAACCTTCTTGCTGGGCAATGAGAGCTCCTGCAAGGGCAATCACACCATTTGATAAGACCAAACCCATGAGCTCCATGCGCCCAGTATGAATCCCGAAACTTCTAGCCATATCCGGATTATCCCCTGTAGCAATATAGGCCTGGCCGAGTTTAGTATCCAAGAAAAAGAGCATGAGAGCAATAACAATACTGACAAAGATGAGACCTGTCAAGAGTTGGTTCAAGTCTGAATCAAAAGGCAAGGCATCCTGAATTTGCTTGGTTCCAAGCAATCCTAAATTTGCACGTCCCATAATCAAGAGCATGATAGAGTGACAGGAAGTCATCACCAAAATCCCTGAGAGCAAGGTTGGAATCTTCCCTTTTATATAAAGAAGTCCTGCAGCCATTCCAGCCAAACAACCTGCTCCTACAGCAACAAGTGTCGCTAAAAAAGGATTCACGCCTTTGGTTATCAAAGTGACAGCAACAGCTCCCCCAAGAGGGAAAGAACCTTCTGTCGTCATATCTGGAAAGTTCAAAATCCTAAATGTCATAAAGATTCCCAGACCTAAAATAGCCCAGACAAATCCTTGAGAAATAATAGATAATATCATCTGTTTCTTAACCTTTTCTATATGATTTTTATTGTAAAAATTGGAGGAGATGTCCCCAACTCCTCCATTACAGATTATTCAATCACTTGTCCTGCTTCTTTTAGAACAGAATCAGGAATCGTAATACCTAGTTCTTGTGCCAATTTTTTGTTGATTACTGATTTACCAGTTGAAAAGACATTGACTGGAGTATCAGCTGGTTTTGCACCTTTCAAGACTTGCGCAATCATTTTACCAGTTGCCACACCAAGGTCGTGTTGGTCAACTACAACGGATGCCAAACCACCTGCTTCTACCATGGCGGTTGCACTTGGGTAAATTGGTTTTTTAGCTGATTGGTTGCTTGATACAACTGTTGAGAAGGCTGAAGCGATTGTGTTATCGATTGGAACCCAGATAGCATCGACCTTGCTAGTCATAACGTTGACTGTTGAAGCAATTTCATTTGTTGAAGGAACCGCAAATGTTTCCACTGTCAAACCTGCTTTTTCAGCATAAGCCTTAAATTCTTCGACCTGTGTTTTTGAATTGTCTTCGCTACTTGAGTAAAGAGCTCCGATTGTTTTCACATTTGGTGTTAGAGCCTTGATGAGTTCAACTTGTTGTTGAGCTGGATTGTGGTCAGACACCCCTGTAATGTTGCCACCTGGTTTTTTTAAATCTTTAACCAAATTAGCACCAATTGGGTCTGTAATAGCAGCCATGATAACCGGTAAGTCTTTTGTGGCGCTAGCCAAACCTTGAGCAGCTGGTGTTGCAATACCAACCACAAGGTCATTGCCATTTGCAACCAATTGTTTACTCATTGTCGCAACCTTACTTTGGTCACCTTCTGAGTTCATAAAGTCAATTTTCAACTGATCATCTTTATAACCTTCTTCTGCAAGTCCATCTTGAATTCCTTTATAAATCAAATCAAGAGATGGATGGCTGACAAACTGAAGAACACCAACTTTAGCTACTTTTTTCTCATTCTTAGCTTCTGGTTTATTCATTGAAGAGTAAATCAAGCTTCCTGCTACTAAGACTGCTAATGCAGCGATAATTCCAATTAAACGTTTATTTTTCATTCTATTTCTCCTTTTTATTTCTTTAAAATACTTCACTTATCTAATACTATTCGAAAATCTCTTCAAACCACGTCAGCATCGCCTTACCGTAGCTATGGTTACTGACTTCGTCAGTTCTATCCACAACCTCAAAGCAGTGCTTTGAGCAACCTGCGGCTAGCTTCCTAGTTTGCTTTTTGATTTTCATTGAGTGTAAACAAGCGACGCCATCGTTTTCTTTCCATACAAACCTCCGATAAAAAAGTCCTCACACAAAAAACTTGTGTGAGGACGTCGATGCGCGGTACCACCTCAATTATAGGGAATTTCCCTATCGCTCTGTCTCGCAATAACGAGATGCACTGTAAGGTGTGCTCACCGAATTTTTATGATTTCAAATTCTAAATAACATTCAGCCCAATTTTCATCATCATCACTTATCTGTTTTCAGCTACCACAGACTCTCTAAAAAGTTTGAATGATTACTTTTCTGAATGTTTAAATTATATCATTTTTCAATTACTTGTCAAGACTCTTTTAGTATTTTTTTGAAATATTCAAAAACTTCCCCTATAGAACAGAGGAAGTTTGAAAGGGATCAACCCGAATTACGCAATCCTGTCGCAATTCCGTTGATGGTTGTATGGATTAATTTTTCTTGATCGCTTGATAATTCTCCTCGGCGTTGACGTTTAATCAACTCCAACTGGATATAATTGAGGATATTAAAGTAAGGCATACGGTAATCCAAACTTGCTTTTAGATATGGATTTTCAGCTAATAATTCGTCGTATCCTTCAATCTCTAGAATCACATTTTTCGTTAATTGCCATTCGTCTAAAATAGTATCATAAATAGCCTTCACTTGATTATCTTCACATAACTTAGCATATTCAAAAGCAATATTCATGTTGGATTTAGATAAGACCATATCGACATTTGAAAGAAGCGATTGGAAAAATGGCCAATTTTGATACATATCTCGTAAGATAGCGATATTCTCTGGATTTTTATCGATAAACTCTTTGAAGCTTGATCCGACACCATACCAGCCAGGGAACATGACACGACTTTGTGACCATGAGAAGACCCAAGGAATGGCACGCAAACCACCGATTTCAGTAATAGTCTTACGAGCGGCTGGACGAGAACCAATATTAAAGCTGGAAATAGCCTTGATTGGACTTGACTCAAAGAAATAATCATAAAAATGGTCATTCCCAAAGACTAAATCTCGATAAATATCATAACTACGGTCCACTACTTGGTCCATAATAGCCTCATAGCGATTTGAGGTATTAGTATCACTCTTCCACTGAGTAATCATACGGTTAATGGCTGCTGAAACCAACATTTCAAGGTTATAGTAGGCTGCGTCTTTGTTTCCGTATTTATTCCCAATTACTTCACCCTGCTCCGTCAAGCGGATACGATCCTTGATAGACTTGAGCGGTTGAGAGGTAATAGCTTCATAAGTTGGTCCACCACCACGACCGACAGTCCCACCACGGCCGTGGAAGAAGGTAACCTTAACACCAAATTCATCTCCAATAGCAGTCAATTGTTGTTGTGCCTTGTAGAGGGTCCAACATGATGATAAGTAGCCACCATCTTTATTACTATCAGAGTAACCAAGCATGATCTCTTGGTAGTTATTACGTGAAGCTATCCATTTCTTAGCCAGACCAAGAGAAAGGTATTCTCTCATGGTTTCTTCTGAGTGGTCCAAGTCCTCGATTGTTTCAAAGAGAGGAACAATTTGGACACGGGCTCTTTCTTTATCAACTAACCCTACTTCTTTTAGCAAGATAGCCAATTCTAGCATGTCTGATACGCTGGTTGCATGTGAAATAATGGTCTGACGAATAACATCATCACCCAACTTATCTTTCAAATTACGGGCAGCCTTAAAGATGGCCAATTCTTTTTCAAGTAAGTCTGATTTTTCAACATGAGTAGCAGAAAGAATGCGTGGATCTTCTTCTAATTCTTTTAAGAGAAGCTGGCATTTTTCCTCTTCACTTAGTTCGCTGTAACGAGAATGGATTCCTGCTGATTTCAAGAGTTCGGCTACACAGGCCTCATGAACACTAGAATCTTGACGCATGTCAATAGATGCCAAATAGAAACCAAAAATTTCAACTGCCTGAATCAGCTCAACAAAATCACCAGAAATTAGTGCTTCTCCCTTGTTTTCCAAGAGGGAATCACGAATGGTAATTAAATCCTTATAAAAATCATTGGCTGTTTCATAGCGAGCCCCAACTTCCTTATCCTCAATGAGATAGGTTTTTGTTGCTTGGATTTTTGATTGAATATCAAACAAGGCACGACGGTAAAGCTCTTTTTCGCGGTAAATAGAATTATCCTTGGATTGACGAGCCATTTCTCTAACTTGCTTGCTGACATTGACAATACTGGTTGAGAGGGAGAACTCACGATAAAGTTGGTAAATCTTTTCATCGTAGTAATTCATGATGACTTCACACTGGGTCATAGCAGATTGTTTTAAGGTGTCTGCAGTCACAAAGGGATTCCCATCACGATCTCCACCAATCCACATTCCCATGGTAATTGGTTTAGGATGTTTCAACTCCAAACCGTGTTTTTTAGCCAAACGCTTGTACTCAGCAGTCAAATGAGGAACTGCCTTCAGGAATGAACTATTGTAGTATTCCATAACATTCGTGATTTCATTGGTCACTTTCAATTTCTTTTCACGAATCATGTCTGTTTGCATGATAATCTCAATGTAACGACGGAGATCATTATGCCATTTTTCCTTATTAATCAAGCCTAATTTCACATCACGATACTTACGCAAAAGGGTATGGATATGATTGGTCAAATCCAACATACTCTTACGTTGCACTTGTGTTGGATGGGCTGTCAAAACAGGGACAACATTCAAATGTTCTAAAATTTCAACCGCATTTTCTTTTTCTGCAACCATTTTAATCGTTGCTGATAATTTACCAAGATAATCTTGATCGATATTATTTTGGTGGTTGATTTCATAAGCTAAATCCACGTCTTCTGAAATATTAATCAAGAGAGGCAAGATAGAGAAATAGCGTGAAATATAAGCCATTTCATCATTTGTCAGACTAGTAACTAATTGGTTCAATCCTTGATAATCTTCTTGAGTTGACAATTCTTTCAACTGCATGATTTTATCAAAAGTCTCTGGGGCAAGCATATTTTTAGTGATATCTTCTAACAATTCTGTTAAAATCAATACTTCTTCTTGCACGACAGCTTTATTACTATAGTTTTCTAATTTTTGAAGAGACATAGGTCATCCTTTCCACTATCAACTCTACATATAGTTTGATGAGTGAGTTTCTAACTCCTCATATAATTGGGCACGTTTTTCACTTGCATCAATATTTAAGACAAAGGCGATGGCTACAGATAAGACCAGGAGACTGTTTCCTCCTTGCGATAAGAAGGGGAAGGTTACTCCTGTCGAAGGAATAATACCAGAAATTCCACCGATATTAACAAAGACCTGTACCAACATCATCCCCCCAACCCCAATCGCCATCATGGAATTAAAGGGATTCTTAGCACGAATACCGACTAAGATAATTCGTAAAATAAGGAAAAAGACAAGTGCCAAAATCAAGCTGGCTCCCACAAAGCCAAATTCTTCAATGACAATTGAAAATACAAAGTCTGTATGGGCTTCTGGTAGATAGCCGCGTTTTTCGATTGAATTTCCTAAACCTAGACCAAACCAGCCACCATTGACCATGGCAAAGTAAGAATTTGCAAGTTGGTGGCCTGCTCCTGCCAAATCGGCAAAGGGATTAAAGTAGGCACTAAAACGCTTGGCCACATATCCAAATACTGGAACTTTTAAAAACTTATCAACCCCTATCATATCAATAGCTGTTAAGGAAAGGGCGGAAACGCCAAACAAAAGACCGATAAAGGCTACAAACCAGCGATGAGCAATCCCACTAAGTGTATACATAATCAAGGCAACCAAAGCTAGGATAGTAGCATTCCCCAAATCTGGGAAAATAGCCAAACTTCCTATCATTACCAAAAGGACAAAACGCCAATCATTAAAAGCACGAGGAATCCATTGATTTTGAGTTAAAACTTGGAAATCATAAACAGCAATTTCATCCTGTTGTTTTGAAAAACGTTGGGCCAAGTACCAGACGATAATAATCTTCAAATACTCAGCTGGCTGAATGGTCAAAGGTCCTACTGAAATCCAACCATAGGCTCCATTAACTGGCGTACCAATTAAGCGAGCCAGAGCTAAGAGAATTAGCTCAACAAACATAACAATAAATAAAAGTCGTTCTTTTCTTAAAAAATTCAGTTTCAGCTTATATATCAAGGCAATCAATATTAAACTAAAGCCCCAAAACATTCCCTGACTTCGAACTAATTGCAGGGCACTTTTACCTTCTTCGATAAGAATGGCACTAGTTGTAGAATAGACTACAATCAAGCCCAAAATAGATAAAAGTAAATAAGGAACTAGGATAGAATAGTTTAATAGGTGCCTCTTACTAATCTTCATAGTATCACCAATCTAATGAGAACAAAAGAAATTATTCCCAAATTCCGTTTATTTTCTAGTTTTGATTGCTATTATACCATTTTTTCCGAAAGAAAAAAACTCTTATCCTTAAGATAGAAGATTTTCTCATAAGAAAAAGAGCACTTGGCTCTTTTCTGTTTTATTCTTTTGATGAACTACTTGAGCTTGAATCTCCACCGCCGATATATTGGGTAAAGATATTTTGGAAGGCTTGGTCTTTGACCTTGATATTAGCTGCTTGCAATTCTTTTCCGATAATACTTTGAACAAATGTTGCATCGTTCTGTTTTTGAGTTAAGATAACCGTTTTTAATTTTTCTTTATAATCATCGATATTAGATGATTTTTCTGTTTTCTTAGTGAGTTTTACAATGTAATATTGGCTACTATAGGCTTGTGTTCCAGTGGCTTTAATCACATCAGAAACACCATTTACATCTAAAGCAAAAGCAGCTTTTTTAACTTGTTCTGGTACTTCTGTTGAAGCAGAATCAAAGGTGATTTCTCCACCATTCGCTTTGGTTTTCTCATCAGTTGAGTTATCTTTAGCTAATTGAGCGAAATCTGCACCACTTGCCTTAGCTTTTTCGAGGACTTCTTTCGCTTTATCCTCATTATCAAGACGAATGATTTGAGCCGTTACATCTGGAGTGTACTCATCAAAGGCTTTCTTATAAGCATCATCTGTCAATTCAGCTTCTGCTGCCTTTTTAACTGCCAACTCAACTAATTTACTTGTACGAATTTGAGCTTTACGTGTTTCAAGGGTCATACCTGCTTGTGACAAGACACGTTGGTAGTTCTCACCATATTGTTTTTCTTCTTCGGCAATAGTATCGTTGACTTCTTTGTCATCTACTTCTGAGCCATATTGCTTCTCAAATACTTTTTGGATGGTCAAGTTCAACAACACTTGTTGAGCTGAAGGATTGCTCTTCACTTGCTCATAAAATTGATGTTCTGTGATAACATCTCCTTTCATGCTGATAAGGTCTGCTCCTTCTGAACCTTTCGAACAAGCTGCTAAAGTTGCTACTGATAATAGTGTAATGGCACCTGCCAATAGTTTTTTCTTCATGTCTACTCCTTTGAGATAAGTGTTACCCTATCTATTTTACTATATTTTCTTAAATTTTTCTGAAAATCATTCGCTGTCAGGCAATTGAACATCTGCTACATTTTTACGAAGCATGAGAATGCCGTCCCCTAAAGGCACTAATGTTGCAGTGAGTTCTGGATTGTCTAAGGTTGCATCAAATAGTCTTTGAAGACCTCGATAAATGGTTCGCTGGCCACGACGGACTTCCATAATATCCTTGGCAACATCACCACCTTGGAAAATATCATCCAAGACAACCACACCACCAACTTCCAAGTGTTTGAGGATTTCTGGCAAAAAGACGATGTATTTAGACTTGGCAGAATCCATAAAGACGAAATCATAGGACTCTGTCAGTGTAGATAAGACATCTACCGCATCTCCTTCTAGGAGTGTAATTTGCTTGCGACTGTCAAACTGAGCGAAATTTTCCTTGGCAAAACCAATCATTTCTGGATTGCGGTCAATGGTTGTAATCTTGGCATTTGATGCATGTTCTGCCATCAAGAGGGCTGAAAACCCGATAGCCGTCCCAATTTCCAGAATATTTTTAGGCTGCATGGTTTCCATAAGAAAACGGAAATAAGCAACCGTTTCATGGGGAATGATGGGAATATTTTCCTTACGGGCAAAGTCTTCCAATTCTTTCAAAGAGCCTGTGACTTGCTTTTGACGCTGACGCATCAAGTCCACAATTTCTTCCTTGACAACAGGGCGACGCATGTTATGGTTGGCATTTTTACTATACGATTCAACCATCTTATGCCAATCCCAATTTTTCAACAAGGGCTTCAAACTCATTCAAACGACGTTCAAAGACTGCAAAGGCATCGTTGAGATAATCTTCCTTCTCCATATCAACACCAGCTTTTCTCATGACATTAAGTGGATAGTCAGACTTGCCTGCCTTGAGGTAGTCGATATAGCGGTCACGGTCTTCTTGACTACCATGGACAATCTTTTCAGCTAGGGCTGAGGCGGCCGCAAAACCTGTTGAATATTGGTATACATAGTAGTTATAGTAGAAGTGTGGAATGCGAGCCCACTCGTATTGGATTTCAGGATTGTCTTCCTTACTCAAACCATAATACTCTTGGTTCAAGTCTGCGTAGAGTTTATTTAGAAAATCGCTTGTCAAGACTTCACCATTTTGGTCTGCTTGGTGAATGGCGTGTTCAAACTCAGCAAATTGAGTTTGTCGGAAAACCGTTCCACGGAAACCATCTAGGAAGTTATTGAGAATCGCAAAGCGAGTTGCATCATCTTCCACTTCTTCCAATAATTTCTCCGTCAAGATATTTTCATTGGTCGTTGATGCAATCTCAGCCAAGAAGATAGAATAATCTCCGTAAACATAAGGTTGAGTTTCACGAGTATAGCTTGAGTGCATACTGTGACCTGTTTCATGAACAAGAGTAAAGAGATTGTCTAGATTGTCCTGCCAGTTAAGAAGCATGAAGGCATTGGTATCGTAAGAGCCACCAGAGTAGGCCCCTGAACGCTTGCCTTGGTTTTCGTAAACATCAATCCAACGCTCGCTGAAGGCACGTTTAACACGGCTCAAATAATCTTCACCCAAGACTGCCAAGGCATCTTCTGCTTTTTTCAAGGCTTCTTGGTAGGTAAAACTATATTCAACAGATGAAAGCGGTGTGTAGACATCGTACATCTTGAGGTCTGAAATTCCCAAAATCTTTGAACGAAGCTCAAGGTAACGATGCAAGAGGGGCAAATGCTTGCGAACTGCTGCTACCAAATTGTCATAAACACTTTCTGGAACAAAATTTGCCGCTAGGGCTGCATGACGAGCACTCTTGTAGTTGCGAACTTTTGCTCGGTAGTTTTGAACCTTAACATTGGTTTGCAAGGTTTTGGCATAGGTATGTTGGAATTGTTCATAAGTCACATAAAGAGCTTGATAAGCCCCACGACGCACCTCACGGTTTTTAGACTCCATCAAACGCATATAAACGCCATGTGATAATTGTACCTCGTTACCATCTTCATCTTTAACAAATGGAAAGACGATATCTGCATTATCTAAAATAGCAAAGGTTTCACTTGCCGAACCAAAGATTTCTCCAGCTCCAGCCAATAGCTCTTCTTCTCGTTGTGAAAGAACGTGATCCTTGCCTTGCAAAAGCTTGTCAAAATAGTGTTGATAAACCTGCAATTTTGGTTGAGCCTCTAAAAAGTCAGCATACTGCTTTTCACTGATTTCCATAAATTCAGGCTCATAGAATGAAAAGGCTTGGTCTAGCTGGCTATAGAGAGTCATGGCCTTGGCATAGTACTCTTGGTACTTGGCTTCACGTGTGTCTTGGTCATTCTTCATATGAGCATAAACGTAAAGCTTCTCCGTCTGGCGTTCCATTTCAAGAGAAAATTCAGTAACTTCCAGTAGGCTATCCGCACTATCTAGGAGATGGCCTTCATACTGGGCTACTGTCTCCAATTGTTCTGTTAAATCTTTTAGGGCTTCTTCCCAAGCCTGGTCAGTGGGGTAGATTGTTGATAGATCCCATGTATCTTTTTCATTTATTTCGTGTCTTTGTAATACCATTAGATTCCTCCATCCTTTCTATTCTACCATATTTTTCAAGAAATATTGCTGATAAAAAGCTGGTGGATAGAGCTTTTGCCAATCATTTTGAGGATTTTCTTGATAATAGGTGTAAAAATGCTGATAATAGCTATTCAAGTCTTGTTCAATCTGGAAAAATTTGCCCACTATTGGTCGAATTTGTGGATACCATTCTTTTAGTACATAAGTCAGGAGATTTTCCCCCTTTTGATAGGCTTCTGCTTGTTCTTTCATCCAAAAGGGATTTTGATAATAGAGTTGTTGCTGAATATAGCGACAGATGTCCTTGTCCTGAGAAACTGTAAAATGAGATATTTTTTGTTTCTTATAGGGAAGACGTAATATCTCCAGTAGACTACCGTGACCATAGGGAAATTCCTTAATCTGATAATGGAGTTTGCCGCGGAGATCCTGGTGAATGAGATATTTGAGTCTTAAAAGCTGTTTTCCCTTGTCTACTTCCCAAACATAAAAGCCCATATTTTGACTGAAATAAAGAAAACCTTGTTGCAGACGGGTCAAACGCTCCTTGAGCCAAAGTTTTTCTCCCAGCAACCACAGTACTTGGTAACCTTGACTACGGTAACCCTCACTACGTTCCTTAAGAATTTTTTGAGGCAAGGGACTACACTGAACTTCTAAAGCTAGACTACCATTTACAAACACATCCGCAATCTGTTTAAGTTCTGGAAACGGGTATTCTAATTGTACCTCTGCCTCTGTTTTCAACCAGTGATAGAGGGATTCCTTATTGGACAGGTGTTCTGGACTTTCATTTTCAAAGGAATAATCACAGTCTTTTAAGGATTTATGGGCAAAATGGGTTCGGACACTTGGTCCTTGACGCAAACGGAGCTGACCTCCACAAGCTGGGCAGGTATATTCTTCCTTCTCAAGCTTGTCTTCTAACACATTTACCAATTCTCCCCTAGTATCTCTCGCAACAAACATGATTTTCCTCCTTTTCTATATTATTCGTAAAAAAGAAAAAAGATCAGGAAAATTCCTAATCTTCATGTGTGTTTACTTGATTTTCTTGGCTAGCATGGTCGCAAAGCGTAGTTGAATACGATTGCCATTCTCATCGCGACGGTGAAGATGGCCAGGATTTTCATTGTACTTAACCAATTCCCAGTCCTTGTAATAGTCTGCCAATTCTCCTTCTTTAAGTGTGAATGGGAAGTTCACTGAGCAAGGGTAATCCTCCGTGTCCATGGCGCAGACGATAAGATTATAGCCACCAACAGTGGTTTTCTCCTGCATATTTTTGATAATTTCAGGAATGCGGTCTGCTTGCAAAAACATGAGAACGACTGTCGATACGATAAAATCATACGCTTGCCCAATGCTAGCTGAATTGATATCGTAAAAACCAACAGGCATATCCAAATCTTCCTGCTCCACAATGCTTTGCAAGATTTCAAGGGACAGTTCATTTTGATCCACAGCTGTCACATCAAAACCTTGCTGGGCTAGAAAGAGGGAATTACGCCCCTGACCACAACCCAAATCCAAGGCTTTCCCTGGTTTTACTGTTTGCATGGCCTCTAGAACCTCTGAATGAACAGGATTGGTATTGTATTTCTTAGGGAAATAATCCTCAGGTTTACAATAAAATTCCAAATACCATTCTACATCGTCTGTTACAGCCTCCACTCGGTGCCAAGCTTGTGGTTGTGCCATTGGATTGTCAGCCCCCGCTTCAAAGAGATGCTCAGCTAGAACTTCGCCATCCTCTGTCAATTCAATAAACTTGAGAGTTCCTTTTAAAACAGTAATCTTGCCCCAAGTCCCAACCTTGGTATTGTGTTTCTGCTGAACAGCCTCTGGCATGGTTTCTTTATTCCACAAGGGCATACGTTTATAGGCAACTAATTTTTCCATTTTCATTTCCTCTTTTTATCGCTGATTACCAGCTTTCATCACGCGCGCAATATCGCGATTCTGCTCACGTCGTTTGATAGACTCCCGTTTGTCGTAGTCATGCTTCCCTTTAGCTAGGCCTAAAAGGAGCTTGGCATAGCCATCTTTGATATAGACTTTTAGGGGAACCAGTGTCATTCCTGTCCCTTTAGTCTCTTGTTCTAATTTTTGGATTTGTTTCTTATGGAGCAGGAGTTTACGACGACGTTCTGGTTCTTGGTTCCAGATATTGCCCTCTTCGTAAGGCGCGATATGAACATTGCTCAACCAGACTTCTCCATTTTTTACTTGTGCAAAGCCATCCTTAAGATTGATTCGAGCTGCTCGTACACTCTTGATTTCAGTTCCAGTCAGGACCATCCCTGCCTCTAGCGTATCTACGATTGTATAGTCGTGGCGTGCCTTTTTATTTTGTGCGACGACCTTTCCCTCGCCCTTTGCCATGCTTGGCTCCTTTCTTAGCTACTTCCTTGTAAAAAGGTTTCTTGCCCTTTTTCTTCTTGTCTTTTTGTGAATGCTTGCGCTTATCATTTGAGCGTCCTGATTTTCTCTTATCTTCCTTCTTATCTGAACGACGACTTGAACCACGCCCTCTATCATTGCGACTAGACTGTTTCAAGCCTTTTTCAATCACATCAAATTCACTTGGAATATAAGAAAAGTCAATTTCGCCCGTCATCTTATCAGCTCTTTCAACCCGAATGCGAATCTGCTGTCCGACACGGAAGGTTGTTCCCGATTTCTCCCCACGAAGAGTCAAATCACGTTCGTTGAAATGGTAAAATTCAGGTAGATTTGTGATGTGAATCAAGCCTTCAACCGTATTTGGCAATTCGACAAAGAGACCGAATTTGACAATACTTGATACAACTGCATCGTACTCTTCGCCCATGTATTCTTCCATATACTCAGCCTTTTTCATGGCTTCGACTTCACGCTCAGCCTCAATGGCACGACGTTCACGGTTGGAAGACTGGGTCGCAATCTCTGGAATCACTTGCTCAAAATGCTCTGCTATTTCCTTAGAACGGCCGTAATCACGAATCATACGGTGAACAAGAAGGTCTGGATAACGACGAATCGGACTGGTAAAGTGAGCGTAATAGTCAGCAGCAAGTCCATAGTGGCCGTGATTGTGCTCAGAATAGCGAGCCTGCTGCATGGAGCGAAGAAGCATCATGGACAATACATCTGCATAAGGTTCTCCCTCAACAGCACGCATGATGTCTTGGAGATCCTCCTGGCTAATCTCACTAGCAGTCCCATAAATGCGCAATCCAAAACTTGAAGCATAATCAATAAACTTTTGAACTTTTTCAGCCTTAGGCTCCTCGTGAATTCGATAGATGAAAGGTAATTCCAACTTGCTAAAATGCTCGGCAACTGTTTCATTGGCCATCAGCATAAAGGACTCAATCATGCGCTCGGCAATGCCACGCTGTCGAAGAACGATATCAACAGGCTTACCTTGCTTATCCACTAAAATCTTTGCTTCGTTGGTATCAAAATTAAGGGCTCCACGTTTCACACGCATGCTTTCTAGTCTTTCATGGAGCCTGGCCATGAGTTCGATACTTGGAACAATTTTCTGATATTCTTTTCTCTTTTCCTCGTCGCCAGCTAGGATATCATTGACATCGCTATAGGTCATACGGAAGCTAGTCTTGATTACCGTTTGTGTAATGGTGTAGTTGACCACACGACCATGTTTATCAATCTCCATAATGGCAGACTGGGTCAGGCGGTCAACTTGAGGATTGAGGGAACAGATGCCATTTGACAGGCGTTCTGGAAGCATTGGAACCACACGGTCTGTCACATAGACAGAAGTTGCGCGGTTAAGGGCTTCCTTATCAAGTGCAGAACCCTCGGTCACATAGTAGGAAACATCTGCTATGTGAACTCCAAGCTCCAGATTTCCATTTTTCAAGGCCTTGATATGCACCGCATCGTCCAAGTCCTTGGCATCCGCACCGTCAATAGTAAAAGTAATCTCATTTCGCAAATCAATGCGGTCTTTCATATCTTTTTCAGATGGAGCATCTGGCACTGTTTCTGCTTCCTTAAGAACAGCCTCTGGAAATTCAGAGACAATATCCATAGACTCCAAAACCTCAAGGACATCAATTCCGACATCCGTTGAATGCCCCACTACATCAAGTACACTCGCGACAAAGAAATCATGTTTCTTGCTTGGGTATTTATCGATAAAGACCTTGAGAA